>CAKSGG010000164.1 GCA_934454215.1 uncultured Clostridia bacterium | reverse complement strand
TATCGTCAACAATGTTGTGTTCCCGGTTATCGATATGATCCTCGCAATCCTGTTTTTCGTAAAGATTGCTACCGCATACATGGACTATCGTAAACATGGTCAGTTTGAGTTCACAGCACCTGCAATTCTGTTTGCCTGTCTGCTGTTTTCTCTGACGGCTCCCAGCTACATTTGGTCCATCCTCTGATGCTGGCATGGAAGACAAAATCCAATTGTATACTTCTTCCCAGGAGGAAGCAAAAAAGTACGATGAAGTTGATCTGTGGCGTGAGAGCTACAAGGAAAACGTAAGGTGCGCACGGGCAATTGAAGAAGCAATCCGAGATAACTTTGATGGCAAAACCTTGCGCCAGAACTGTGCCGAGAGCATTATTGAGGAGTTCGGATTTGCGCGTGTCAATTTCGTACTTGCCAATACGCTGCGAGAAAAGAACTGGGATATCCGTTTCTCTGAGGACAATTTCCAGTGGGCAAAATCCATATATGTTCCCAGAGAGGAGACTTCCTGGATGTTTGCGGTTGAAAGTTTCCCGGCAGTTGTAAATGGATTCTGTGGTCAGGTACGGAAAGCTTGGCGGGAGCTTGGATTGTATGACCGATCCCATTGTGTGGACATGCAAGAGGAGCAGTTGGATTACAGAGATAAAATCGTGATTCTCCGAGGGGAATACTTCAAGGATGAATTCAAAGCCCCGGAGAATCAGCTTTTTCTTGCGGAGAGCGGCTTCGGCTGCTCTCCCAATGCTCGTGGACAAAAGGTCTATGGGGTGTTCCTGCATGATTTGGAGAATGCCTGCATCCAAAGGTCGGATATTATGGGAGTTGCAAAAGACACATGCCTTCCGGAATGGGTACACGCCCAGCTCGAAATCCTGAATAAGGAAACGGAAATCGAAACGCCAAAGCAGTGTCAGCAGCAAATGATGTAACGCAATACGATCAAACACACCAGAACGAGAAATTTCTGATTGGGAGGTGATGATTATTGTTTGATTGGCTGGGTGGCATTCTGTCGGGATTGGGAGACGCAATCGGAATTGCCTTTGAAAATGCGACAAGCGGTATTGTGGACTCTATCTGGACAGCGCTGGTGCAATGGTTGTACACGTCCATTTATGATGCAATAGCGGATTTGTTCACAGGAATCAACAATATGGGGGCGGGAATCTTTACTCTGAGCTGGGTAACGGCTGTCGTTGACCTATTCCGGCTATTCGGCTGGGCGCTATTTGCCGCAGGGGTCGTCGTTGCGGTATTTGATATCGCAATAGAATCCCAAAGTGGCCGTGTAAATGTGAAAACGGCAGCACTGAATATCTTGAAAGGCTTCTTTGCCTGCGGTTTGGTAAGCGTCGTTCCGATTGAACTCTACAAATTCTGTGTTACATTGCAAAATACATTTGCTGGCGACCTGACCAGAATATTTGCCGGATCACAGGCGGCATCCTTTGGCGAGTTCGTGGCGTTTGTTTTGCGGACCGCGTTCCTATTGCCGGATACTGCTACTGCAGGGCTGAAATTGCTCTGCTTCCTGATTGCTTTTGCGTACTGCACGATCAAAGTGTTCTTCGCCAATATCAAGCGAGGCGGTATCCTGCTGACCCAAATGGCAGTCGGAGAACTCTATATGTTTTCGCTTCCACGTGGATTCGATGACGGGTTTAACCAGTGGTGCAAGCAGGTTGCGGCGATTTGCCTAACCGCATTTTTGCAGACAACGCTGCTGTTTTTGGGGATGATGTCTTTCCAGACAGATATGCTGCTTGGAATGGGAATTATGCTGGCGGCCAATGAAGTGCCGCGGATCGCACAGCAATTCGGACTGGACAGTTCTGTAAGAGTGAACATGATGTCCGTATTCCATACTACCAGCACAGCTGTCAACCTGACAAAAGCGCTCACAAAAGCAAAATGACGGGGATCATATGGGGATGGCCCTAAAATGGAATCGTACAGTTTTTGGGGAGGAGGAATGTTAGTGACCCAGTATATCTACCCGCAGAACCTAAGGGCAAAGGCGAATCTTTGGCTTTGGGGCCTGCGGGATTTTGTGATTCTGAGTGTTGCCGTCTTGATATCCGTGGTGCTGGCCGTTCACTCTAAAATGTTACTGCCGGGAGCAATCAGCATGGCCTATGGCGTATTGACAATTCGGGCAGATGATACCACAGTCCTGGACTACCTCGGATACGCGGTACGGTATTTTATAACGACACAACAAAGTTATGAATGGAGGTGATGCGGTGAAAAAGGAAAAAGGGATCTCTGTGCAGGAAATGCTTGGTGTGCAGGCGTTTACAAAATACGGACTGCTGACGAATCAAGGAGAACTCCTATTTTATCGAGTAGCTCCGACCAACATATCCGTTCTGTCTACAGCCAATATTGACATTAAAATCCGTCACCTGCAAATGCTCTTATCTGCCATTCCCGACTTGGAGTTTGTATGCACGGACAGCTGTGAATGCTTTGATGAAAATAAAGCGTACCTGCAGTCTATCGCCAAGAAAGAGAGCAATCCCAATGTGCGAAAGCTGATTTTGAAAGACCGAGATATGCTGACAAGCATGCAGGCTGAAATGTCTACGGCCCGACAGTTTATACTGATCAAGCGGTGTAAGAACATGAAAGCCGAGCAGGTATTTGTTGCGATGAATCGGGTATTGAAAGCTGTTGTGGAACAGGGTTTTGAGGTGCAGCGGATGGATAAGGGTGAAATCAAGCGGCTGGTGGCGGTTTATTTTGAGGCATCTATGGATGGAAATCAGATGCCGGACGTGGATGGCGCACAGTTTTTTGAGGAGGTGAAAACGTGAAATACCTTGCCAAGAAGGAAAAGAAAAAAGGAAAATACCGCAGGGAGCGGGTAAAAAAACAGGCCGCAGCTGATACAGAAGAAATCCGCACAAAAGATTTCTTTGACTGTGTCGCTCCGGGTGTTGTGAAGTTTTTTGCGGACAGCTACCTGATTGGAGATTCTTACCGGAGTACCTGGGCAGTTAAGGAGTACCCTCCTTCTACCGAGGAGCAGGCTATCCTTTCTCAGCTTGCCGAACGGAATGGGGTGACGCTGCGTATTTACCATCGCCTTGTAGAACCCATGGAGCAGCGGCAAATTGTGAACAATGCCAATCGCAAAAATCGACTCATGGCGGGAGATCACGACATCAATGAAGCCATCCAGGCAGAGGGCAATCTTCAGGACGTGGTTACACTGCTTGCGAATTTGCGAAAAAATCGTGAGCCGCTGCTCCACTGCGCGGTGTTTATTGAATTAAAGGCCAAGAGTGCGGAATCCTTGCGGGAATTGCAGTCAGATATCGCAATGGAGCTGACACGCGCAAAAATCACGGTAGACAGACTGACCCTGCGGCAAAAGGAGGGATTTCTGGCAGTCTCTCCCTTTGGAAGTAATCGTTTCGGGGTGCAATATGAGCGAGTGCTGCCTGCCAGCTCTGTGGCGAATCTCTTTCCTTTCAATTTTTCCGGTAAAACAGATCCAAAGGGATTTTATATCGGCAGAGATAAATACGGGACCAATATTCTGGTGGACTTGGACCGCCGCAGTGATGACAAGACGAACGGAAACGCATTGATCTTGGGAAACTCCGGACAGGGAAAATCCTATCTGATGAAACTGCTCATGACCAATCTGCGGGAATCCGGAAAACGGATCATATGCCTGGATGTCGAAAAGGAATATGAAGACCTGTGCAATGCGTTTGGCGGCAGCTACGTAGACTGCATGTCGGGCAGATATATCATTAATCCGCTGGAGCCAAAGATGTGGAGTGAAGAAGATGACGCTGAAGCGGAAGATGATTCCGCTCCGGAAGCATTCCGACGTGCTACCCGGCTGTCTCAGCACATCGCATTTCTGAAAGACTTCTTCCGTTCTTATAAAGACTTTACGGATGCGCAAATCGATACATTGGAAATTCTCCTGGAAAAACTGTATGCCCTCCACGATATCAGTGATAAAACAGATTTTTCTAAGCTGAAGCCAACGGACTACCCAGTGATGGCAGACCTGTACGCCCTGTGCGAAAAGGAGTTTCGGGAATACGACCTTCGGCAAAAACACCTTTACACGGAAAATATGCTGCGGGAGGTATGCCTGGGAATTCACTCTATGTGCGTGGGATCGGAAAGTAAGTATTTTAACGGCCACACAAATATCGTAGACGACATGTTTATTTGTTTCGGCGTCCGGGGTCTTATGGATACGAATGAGCGTCTGCGCAACGCAATGCTGTTCAATATTCTTTCCTATATGAGTAATTCGCTGATTTGCGTTGGAAACACAGTTGCGGCAATCGACGAGCTGTACATGTTTCTTTCCAATCTGACAACGATTGAGTACATTCGGAACGCCATGAAGCGGGTAAGAAAAAGAGAATCTATCATGGTGCTGGCATCTCAGAATATCGAGGATTTCCTGATCCCATCGATCCGTGAGTTCACAAAGCCTCTGTTCTCGATTCCGACGCACCAGTTTTTGTTTTACCCAGGGCAGATCAATCCCAGAGAATATATGGATGCTCTGCAGGTAGAAGAAGCGGAGTTTGAACTTATCCGATACCCGGAGCGTGGTACATGTTTGTATCGCTGCGGTAACGAAAGATATCTGCTGCAGGTTATCGCACCGGACTATAAAATTGAAATGTTCGGAAAAGCTGGTGGACGTTAATGGGTGCAACGATTGGAGCGGCGCTCAAGAAAGTTGCGGTTGCGATCCTGACGGATGAGAAAACGCTGAAAAAAGTTGGCATGGTTTTGTTGACTTTGTTTGTGGCGCTCATTCTTCCGGTCTGCGCTTTCCTTGCATTGGTCAGCGGAAAAATAAAATTGGATGTTGGTATGCTGCAACAGCAGATCATAGAAAATCTTTCCGCAGAAGACCGCGCAATGCTGGAAAGCATAGAATCTACGATGGAAGAAATCAAATCCGCATTTACGGAAGCGGACATGCCGGAACGAGCGGGTGAAGCACAGGCCGCCTATATCATGGCGTTATATAACCAGTCCAAGGAGCCGGGATTTGTGTCCCGGCTCTTGTCCTGCTACCAGAAAGATTCGACAGACCAGCAAATCGTGGATATGCTGAACCGTACTTTCGGCTCCAGGATTACAGCTGAGGAATATTCCAATGTTGTGTCCAACATCAGAAGTGCCTACATCGACTTAAAAGATTACTATGATCCAAGCAAGAAAAATAACCTGGATCTTGTACAGTGGGCAATTACCGCACAAAACTCCGGCTGGGGGTATGTGTTGGGTACCTATGGGCAAGTTCTGTCACGAAGTACATTTGAGGCAAAGCTTTCACAGTATCCGGATCAAATTGAACCGTATAAGGATTTTATATTGTCACACTGGATCGGCAGACGTACTGCTGACTGTATTGGCCTCATTAAAGGCTACTGCTGGTATGACGCTTCCTCGGATTCGATTGGCTATGCTACCAACGGTATGCCGGATATTGGGACAGAGCAAATTTATAATTGGGCAACGCAAAAAGGAAGCATCAGTACCATGCCGGAAATCCCTGGAATTATTCTCTGGAAAACAGGACACGTTGGAGTATACATCGGTAACGGCATTGTGGTAGAAGCGCTGGGTACCAAATATGGAGTGATACGAAGAAGTGTGTCCAGCGGTGGATGGTCAGGCTGGCTGATGCTGCCTTGTATCGAATATGTGGATGAGGCCGCAAAAGAATGACACTTAATGGAGGTATCAATGAAGACAAAAGCAATGTTCCTGCATAAACTGCCGGAAATGAAAACTCTGGATTGTGAGATCGAGAAAATCGTTCCGTTGTCCCCCAGCGAATATGCGAAATTTTATCAGCAGCTTCTTGGGAACTATGATTTTATCACAGACAACAACGAACTCATGGGAATGAAGGATGGGACAGCATACTGCATTCTGGTAATGAACGAAGAATTGGATGAGGGCATTTTGGTCAACTCCGGTGGAAGCGGTTTCGCCAGAAATGTATCGTTCTTCCCAAACGTCAGCGCCTACTTGCAGGCACAGAATCAGAAGATGACACAGCATGAAAAAGGGCTGCGCTTCAGCAGCTCGGCAGCGGAGGAATCCCCGGATGCGGTAGTTCGTCAGGTTACACCGTCTCTGCTTGCGTATGGAGAGAAAGTCGAAAGGTATGTGGATGCCTGTGTCGTGCAGGCGCTGGATGGCTACGATGATCAGGCAAGCTATGATTTCTCCTATGCGGAGCTGCGGGATGGTTTTGAAGGTGGAGGATTGGACAAAGATGTTTTTGTAGCGATGCTCCAAGCTCGCCCGGAAGTTGTGGATATGGATGTCCGGGGGGATGCGGTTGGCGTTGTCCTTTCACTGGAATCCATTCAGGAACATGAAGATTCCAAGCGGCGAATCCTGACACAGGATGATGTTGTGATCATGCACGCAAAACATACATTGTGGCGTTACGATGTGGGTGGCAAACAGGCAGATTTTGTGGGATGCAGACTGTCCGGCCTGGACTTGCATGAGATGTGCTTTGATGGGGCGGATTTCCATGGAACGCTGATTGAAAATTGCAACCTGCGTGGCCTCCACGCAAATGACGCGGATTTTTGTGATGCTCGTATCATCAACTGTGAGGTTGCGGCTTTCTCTGCGGACGATGCAAATTTGGACAGCGCGCACATTGAAAATTGTACCGT
>CAKSGG010000163.1 GCA_934454215.1 uncultured Clostridia bacterium | reverse complement strand
GTATATATGTGATTTTCACTGTCATATAATCCGCTTGTTGAAATCCGCTCATCATTATCGTCATATATTCCTATATGATTTTCAATATCATTTGTATTTATTTCATTTCCGTCTTGAATACTGAATTGCAAATTTATTTTATCAATATCGGACGGCAGCTTTGTAAGATTTTTATATTCCGTACCGTTACCGTAAGCCGTCACCGATTTCAGCACAAACGGAACGGGTGTTGAATCGGTCATAAAAGAATACTCAGCGTTATATTCCGTACCGTAAAGCGTATCGGTTATTCCGCTTATTTTTATTGTATATTTGCTGTCATTATTTAAAAGTGAAAGGGGTTTTACCGTACATATCATCTCGTCTTGATTATATGAAATATCGGCGTTTACCTTATTTCCCGATTGATTTATAAGCGATACAGCCCCCAAAACACTGTCACTGTTTATTTCTGTATCTTGTTTATGCGTAAGCTTTACTCTTATTTCATCTGTATCAGCCGGCACCCCCGTAAGCTGTCGGCTTTCAGTATCACCTTTAACATATGAAATCGCCTCCGTTTTTAAAGGTGCAGGCTCATAAAGAGTTACATTGTCTACCGACAGTAATATTCCCGCCGCTTTCGTTGAGTCTCCGCCTGCGCTTATCTGTATCGGTATATAATTGCCCGGCGAGTTTTTAACCGCCTGAAAATCCATATTTTCAGCAGTCTTGCGTCCGTCTATGTACATATCCATTTTTCCGTTCTCAATATCCATAACGTACTTTGCGTGATACCATGTATCGGCTTTTACGCCGTTCATAAGGCTTTTGTATCCCGACGGGTCAAGCGCATATAAATCCTTTGCATTTAAAAGCCTTGTAGTTGTAAGATATTTATCGGCAGAATTTCTCATAATAAGCGAAATCAGCGTATTGCTCAAAACAGGATATTTAAAATCAATTTCGTGAATTAAAACCTTCGGTTTTCCGTTCACCAAAATTGAACGCCTTGAATCAAAGCTTATACCAAGATTTGCTCTTGAAGCGTCCCAAGACAGTACCTTTCCTTTTTCGGGGTCGTCTGTTATAACGGTTAATGAGTTTGTGCCCCATTTTCCCGTTTTGCCGTCCTCAAAGTCATCAAGAAATATAACGTTATTTTCCGGCTCTACCGTCTCTATGGTATATTCCTCTCCCGAAACTTTTAAAACGTCACTGTTTGCTACCGCAGCATCGGTGCTTTTGATATTCCCGTTAGCATACACCTCAGCACTCTCATTGATGTCAAGCCCGCTTAAAAAATCTTCCACTGAGCAATCCTGTTCAACACCAAGAATGTATCCTGTCCCGACAGTGTATTTATCGGATTTTACCGCCGAATACGCCAATCCTTTTATCGGAACAAGCATATTTACAATAAGAGCCGCTGTAATCGGCAAAGCTGCTTTTCTTTTCATTATAATTCATCCTTTCGATAATTTTAGCTAAAAAGGCTTTAGGTATTCCGCTCCAAAAAAGATATATTATCTGCTTGACGCAAAACTGCCAAAAGCCTTTTTCTATGATTATTTCAGATTTTCCATAAAGCCCTTATTAAGGAGATTTGCAAACGAATCATTTATGCCCGTCAAGGCGTCGTCCGTAAGCCCGTTTCTCTCCGCAAGGCTTAACACATTGTTATATGCAGATTCAAATTCCGCATCATTATTTGTTATGTATACTTTGAATAAAGCTTCCTCAAAAGAAGTTCTTGCCTGCCAGAATTTTTTTGCATTATCGTCATCAATTCTGTAAATATCGGGCGAAATTGATTTTGTTATTTCTAAAGGGCGGAACTTGCTCATTGAAAAATATTTATTTGCCTCTCCCGCCGTTCTTTCGGCGTTATACATAATCTTCGGTGCAAATTCGTTCACGTCCGTTCCCGCATAGCCCGGCCATGCCGTAAGTCCGCCGTACCAAAGATTATAATAAACATTTCTTTCGTTTTGTTCATCATATACCATACATTTTTCAAGGTCTTTATCTTTATATTTTCTGTTTCCGTTTTCGTCCTCTTCAAATAATCCGGCACTTCTCGGTCCCCAGACAGTCAGTTTCATGCCCGCATTTGAAAGCATATAATCATAATATGTGAGAATCTGCTTTAATTGATTTTCGTTCACATTATTCTTTACAACAGAAAAATCATCGCTTACAGGTACTCCCGTTGAGAACATATATTTTTTATCGTTCGGTTCTATATCAATAAACACTTTTCTGTAACGGAATTTTTTGCCGCTTGACTTTATTGTCGAATCATTCGGCTGGTCATTTGCATAAACAACCGCATACAATCCGTTATCGCGCTTTTGTTCAAAAGTCGAACGGTTATCAACCAGTGATTCCTTTGATAAAATATCCTCTCTTACAAGCTCCGTCCAATCCTTCAGTATAGTTTTAAACTCCGGCTGTTTGAATTTATATTCTATTCTCTTTGTGTCCTTATCCCAATAAGTAAAATAATTTGTATCATATGAATTATTTGCGTTTTGACCGTAGAGACAGCCCATAAGCGCAAGAACATTCCAGTTGTCCGTTCCCGACGCAATATAACCCGGATAAACCTTCTGCGTTCCCTCCGTTATATTCAAGTCGTTTACTTTTTTCAGAAAATCAACATATTCATCTCTCGACTTAAACGTTACGTCGGTTACGTCCTCTTCCGTAAACTCACCCTTATCAAGATATATCTGTTCTATTTCGTCCTGTGTTTTTGCATTCGGATAAACCATTTTTAAAATATCGTCTCTAACCCAAACATGGTTTCTTGTCTGATAATTATTTGTAACTTTAAGCTTATCTTCCTCGCTCATATCGGGATAGCGCAAATCAAAGTTAATTATATACGGTAATCTTACAACCTTTCCGTCTGCACGCTGATTTAAAACATATTCGTAAATTCCCGCATTTTTCAGCATTTGAACAATATTGGGGCAGTAGTCCTCAAGATACGGTTTTAAATCATATACAATATTCGCATCGGCAAGCTTATCGATAATCGCTTTTTGACCGAAATGAATAACGTCAGGCCACGCATTTGCGGCACTTAATTTTGCAACCTTGTTTTCCATTGATTCACCGCCGTTATCAAATGATTTTTCGGGGTCAAAGCTTACTCCCGTAACACGTTTAATTTCGGGAGTAACAACGTCCTGCTCCGCCTTTTTACCCAAAGACCTTGAATTAAACTGTGATGCGTCCCAATACGTCAAAGACAACTGCTCACCCTCCCAATCGGGCATATCCGATGAATCCTCTGCTTCATTACCCATAAGTCCAAGCTGAGGTATTTTTATATTCTTTGATACCTCCGATTCTTTTTTGCCGCAGCCCGACAATACCGAAACCGACAATATAAATGCCAAAGCCGCTGAAACATTTCTTTTTAACATATTTTTTCCTCCTTTTATATTTACTTGAATTTATTCCTTTACCGAGCCAAGAGTTATACCCTTGACAAAATATTTTTGCAAGAACGGATATACTATAACTATCGGCAGGGTTGTCAGTACAACCTGAGCCGCAACAAGCGAATCTGAAGTAAATGTTACGGTATTCTGCACCTCCGAAATTTTCCCCTCCTGTGCCGCTGCCGCAAGCATTTGCTGTATTCTTTCCGTTTCCTTTATAAGGCTGACAAGCTTATATTGCAGTGTCTGCAAGCCTGTATTCGTTATTATATAGTACATGGTTGATGTGTAATCATTCCAATGGCTCACCGCAAGCCATAAGCCTATCGTTGCCATAATAGGCGTTGAAAGCGGAAATGCAATCTGCCATACTATCTTCATTTCACTTGCTCCGTCAAGCCTTGCACTTTCAAACAAGCTTGCAGGAATTGACGAATCAATAAATGACTTTATAACGATAACATTATAAAACGAAAACAATGCCGGAAGTATGTAAACCAAAAAATTATCGAGCAAGCCCATGTTTGAATACAGCAGATAATTTGCAATTATACCACCGTTAAAGAACATCGGCAGCATAAAGAACATTGTTATGTGCTTTTTCCATCTGTACCCCTTAACGGACATCGCATAACCCGTTGTAAACTGAACAAATATTCCGAGCAGCACTCCGACAGCCACTCTCGCAAGCGTAACGCCTACCGCACGAATCATTGTCTCATCATTTAAAAGCTGTTTATAATTTTCCCATGTGAACTTATTAACCCAAAGCACCGCTCCGCTAAGCATGGTATCCGTTCCCTCGTTAAGCGACTGCACAACCGTTATCCAAAGCGGAATTATTGTAACAAGCATTATAAGCGTCATAAGGATTATATTAAATACATTAAATATTCTGTATGATATACTTCTGTTTTTCATTGCTATCCCTTTCTTTCTTACCAAAGTGAAGTTTCGTTAAATTTCTTTGATATGTAATTCGTGCATACTATCAAAATAAGATTAACAACGCCCTGGAACATACTCAAAGCGGTAGCCATTGAATATTCGCCGTTCTTTAAGCCGTATTTATATGTAAGTGTTGATATAACCTCAAAGTCGATAAACGTATTTTGAAGTCCGTATATCAATTCAAAATTATCCGTAAATATTCTTCCCGTTGCCATTATAAACAGAATTGTAATTGTCGGAATAAGCCCTGGGATTGTAACGTGAAAACACTGTCTTAATCTTCCTGCTCCGTCAATTTCCGCCGCCTCATACAAGCCTTGGTCAATACCAGACATCGCCGCAAGATATATGATTGTGTCCCACCCCATATTCTTCCATATTGTCAGCGCAACAACATTCGGGACGAAATATTTTTGGATTGTAAGCCACATTACTCTTTCATGCGTCGGGTCAAAATACGAAATGAGTGAGTTTAATCCACCGTATTTTGCAAACAGAGTATACGATATTCCCAATACCGACGCCCACGAGAAAAAGTGAGGAAGATAACTTACCGTCTGTACAACTCTTTTAAAAATGATATTTCTCAGCTCATTTAACAGCAGTGCAAATATTATCGGCACTATAAACACTATCGTAAGATTAAGCACGCTCAGCTTTACCGTATTTAAAATTGATGATGTAAAGCTTGGCAATGTGAATATTTCCTTAAAATTAGCCAGTCCCACCCACGGGCTTTTAAATCCCAGAAGAAAATCATAATCCATAAAAGATATTATAAGTCCGGGTATCGGCAGATATGAAAATATAAACACAAGTATTATTGCCGGCAAAAGTAATATGTATATGTCTTTATAGGTTTTAAAATCCTCCGCAATACTCATTTTTTCAGTATTTTTTTTAAGTTTCGGTTTCACGTTAAGCCTCCGTTCCGCCGCTGCTGTGCGGCTTTAACATAATCTTTACTGATATTATAGCTTAACAATGCGTTCTAATTAATGACTAATTATGATATTTTATGGTTTTTTATCGAAATTATAACATTTGTATATTCGTTCTCTGCGCTGTCTATATACACCTTCAAATCATCTCCGTAGTGATAGCGCAGTCTCTTTCTTACGTTTGCAAAGCCTATTCTTTCCGTCTCCGTTTCACTTCCGTTCATAAGTTTTTGTACCGTTTCATCGTCCATACCGATACCGTTATCGTAAACGCTTATTTTCAAAACATTATTTTCTATACATGATGTAATTTTCACTTCCGCTTTTTCTTTATTTCTTACTCTTGCCGCAACTCCGTGTGTAACGGCATTTTCTATAAGCGGCTGCAATATAAGCCCCGGGATTTTACAATATTTTGAATCCTCCGATATGTCAAAAATAAAATCTATTCCGTTATCATATCTCAAATTCAACAAATCAACATAATCCTTCATTGTGTTTATATCATCATAAAGCGCCACATTTTTTCCTGCATCCTTCAGTTTCATACGGAACAGCCTGTTTAACTTAAGCAGCATATCCGCAACGTCTTTTTCCCCTTTTTTTAATGCCGTAAACCTTACCGCCGCAAGAATATTATATAAAAAATGCGGATTTATCTGATATTGCAGCGTTTCAATTTCAAGCCTCATTTTCTCATCATTGCTTTTCTGCATATCATTCACAAGCTTTTTTATTTCATCAACCATACGGTTAAAGCCTTTACCGATTATGGCAAACTCGTCCTTTGTATGTATATCCAATTTTATATTAAAATCGTCCGACACAACGCTTCTCATTGCTCTGTCAATCTCTCCGACGGGTTTAAAAAGACGTCTGATTATAAACATATATATCAAAAAAATCACAACAAGCGCACATAATCCTATTGCCAATGAAACCGTGGTAATAAGTCTTACATTACGCATAAATTCAACGCTTTTAACAATCTTCACAAAATACCAGCCCATAAACTGCGATTTGTATTTTACCGCTATGTAATTTTCCCCGCCAAGCTCAACATAACAATTATTGCTGTCTGAATTATATATAAAATTATTAAGCTCAATCGAATAATTCCACAGATTATCATTCGGCGCAAGTCCGTCATCATCGGATATAATAACAACACCGTTTTCATCGCACACAAATACTCTTTCATCGTCTTTAACAGGCATTATATCATCAAATATTTCATTGCTGACCAGAAAAAACACTCTGCCGAGCTCTTCACCGTTTTCGCCGTTCAGTATTATTCCGGCAGTCAGCATTTCTTTATCCTGCCCCGACCAGTTCATATGCCCGTCCGACATCGCATTTCTGCCATTCCCGAGAATAAAATCTACTTTATCTTTCTTACCTGTAC
>CAKSGG010000162.1 GCA_934454215.1 uncultured Clostridia bacterium | reverse complement strand
TATTATCTTCTTCGTCTTCTTCCGTCTCAGGCTGCAAATCGGTTTGAGTATCATTCAAATCGGTTTCCGTACCTCCGCCAAGCTTTGGTATTTCTTTCTCTATCGCAAAACCAATCTCACCGTCGTTCTGATAAATTAATATTTCAGCCTTTAACAAGCCCGCTTTTGATGCCGTAGCCTTTATAAGTCTGTAATTATCAACCAAAATACCTGCTCCCACATACTCATTTGTCGAATAATCACAAACTCCCATAACTATGCTTTCAAGCTCGTCTTTGGTTATGTCATTTGTAATCTCCGTTTTTTCCAAATATTCCAAAACAGCCTTTTGATTTTTTTCCATAGCAACCTGTGCATCCGACTCAATTATAAATCCGTCCGCAATTACCGTAGATTCCGTAAATGGCACTGCCGCAGCAAATATACAAGCCGCCGCCAGCACACTTGCTAAGATTTTTTTCATTGCTCAATAATCCCCCTCAATTTATTTTCAACTATATTTTATATGTTTCTTATTTTTATTTCAAGATAAATGTCATAACTTGCACAAAATTGTAATAACTTGCATGAAAAATTCAGATTTTAATTTTATACGACTTTAAAAATTCCTTTGTATCCTTTGTAATGCGCAGACTTTCAACAGATTTTTGTATCGTCTTGTTATGTACCTGCGGAGTAAGCTTGTACTCCGTTATAAACGGCACTGCATAATCATACTGTTTTGAAAGTGCTGTGGCAAAATACCATGCAATCATCATATTTACATAATACTCATCGGATTTAACGGACGCAACCAGTTCCAAATATTCCGCCTTGAATTCATTGTCAAGATATAGACTCATTAATATGCCTATTCCGTAACGTACCGTATATGTTCTGCCCGACCTTATCCATTTTTTTACGTACGGTAACAGCTTGTCCGGGTTCTTTTTAAATATTTTAGGCAAAAACGAATCGCAGGTTGCCCAATTATCAATATACGGCAGAAATTTTTCTGTTTCCTCCAATACTTCATCAAAATCTTTAATCTGTTCTATAATAAAAGCATGAAGATTATTTTCTTCATAATATTTGTGCGGAAGATTATTGATAAATTCTCTGCTTTCACTTGTTTTGGAAAGCTCTTTTGCAAATTTTCTCAATACGGGGATTCTCACTCCTATAATTAAATCCGAATCAATTGTCGGTATAAGCTTTGAGTGAAAGCTTTTGTATGCTTTATCCTGCATTTTAAACAGCTCATTTTGTATATCCATAAAAAAACACCTCTCAAATACTATTTTACACCGTATTTTGAGAGGTGTCAAGACTAATTAATAACACTCATGCAAAACTTTTAAAATATCATTTGCATTCATTTGCTTATATCCGCCTCCGGGGACTGTTGATTTTGCAATCGGCAAAAGCATATTTTCATCTGCTCCGAGCTCTCTCAGCGTTGTCGGAAGCTCAAGAATCTTTATAAATTCACTGAGCTTTTCTATTCCTGCCGCAGCCGCTTCTTCATCAGTCATACCGTTAATGTCAACATCCCACACATTCTTTGCAAAACGTACAAATTTAGCCAATCCGAACGGACATATATATTTATAATACGGAATTGAAATAACCGCAAGCCCTGCGCCGTGAGCGCAGTCTGTATATGCGCCGAGCTGATGTTCAATCATATGAACCTCCCAGTCGGTTTCTTTTGAAAGTCCCGTAATTGTATTCAATCCCACAGTCGCACACCACATTATATTACTTCTTGCGTCATAGTCCTGCTGATTTTTCATTGCAAGCTTTGCGCTGTGTACAAGCGAGCGCATTACGCCCTCTATAATATAATCGGTTGTATTGTCGTCATCACCTGAAAAATACTGCTCCATAAGATGCGACATTGTATCAAATATTCCGCTTGCCATTTGATATTTCGGCACTGTAAATGTGTATTCGGGATTTAATATTGAAAACTTAGGATAAATGTCCGGTGAAAAAACTCTGCCGTTTTTCAGCATTTTCTCCTCATTGGTAATTACCGAACCGCCGTTCATTTCCGAACCGGTTCCCGCCATTGTAAGAACAGCACCGACAGGCACTGTCTTATTATCCACATCAGCAAAGTCAATCCAATATTTCTGCCACGGGTCACCTTCACAATACGCAGATACCGAAACCGCCTTTGCACAGTCAATTACCGAGCCGCCGCCTACAGCCAAAATCAAATCAACATTGTTATCTCTTACCAGCCGTGCACCTTCAAGCATTTGAGAATATGACGGATTTGATTTTATTCCCGATAATTCAACAACATTCTTTTTTGCTTTTTTCAAAATTTCGATTATTTTATCATAAAGTCCGCTCTTTTTTACCGAACCCTTTCCGTACATTAAAAGCACGCTGTCTCCGTAATTTTCAAGCTCTCCCGAAAGATTATCAAGAGCCTTTCTGCCAAAATGAATTTTTGTAGGATTGTAATAAGTAAAATCAAATTTCATTGTAATTACCCCTTTCAAATTATTTATTAATCTTCATAAACTTCTTTAACAATACGAAACGCCGCCCACGCATTCGGCCAGCCCGCATAAAATGCAAGATGAGTTAAAATCTCCGCCATTTCGTTTTTTGTGACGCCGTTTGCTTTTGCGGTTTGCGCATGATACTCAAACGAGCTGTCAATCATTCCCTTGCTCACAAGAGCGCTGATTGTAAGTATTGAGCGCATCTTCAAGGAAAGCTCATTTTCCCTTGCCCACACTTCGCCGAACAGTACATCATCATTTAATTCCGCAAACTTGGGAGCAAATTCACCGAGACTATCTCTGCCGGCAGTTTGTTTTTTCTGTGCCATATTAAACCTCCGTTCCGCTGTCTGATATTGACAGCTTTAAATTCTTATGATATAATACTTTTGCAAGTTCATTTATATTATACAACTTAAAGTTCACTTTAAGTCAAGAGTTTTGAAAAAATTTTTTTTGAATTTTTTGTTAATAAAAATCAGCCTGCACAGGCGGAACGGAGATTAAAATGATATATACTGTAGGCGAAGCGGCAAAAAAAATCGGCGTTGCTCCATCCACACTTCGATATTACGATAAGGAAGGGCTTCTGCCGTTTGTTGAACGCAGCGGCGGCGGAATACGTATGTTTAAGGATTCTGATTTTAATGGCTGAATATTATAGAATGTCTGAAAAAAACAGGTATGCCTATAAAAGAAATAAAAAAATTTATAGATTTGTGCATGGAGGGCGATTCCACAATCGAACAACGTCTTGAACTTATTGACAGACAAAGAGATGCTGTATTAAATCAGCTCGAACAAATGAAACAAACGCTTGCAACGCTTAACTATAAGCATTGGTACTATGAAACCGCAAAAAAGGCAGGCACCTGTGCAATACATAAAAAAATAAAACAGGAGTATATTCCCGTTGAATTTAGGAAATAATTTCTAAATTCAACGGAAATACACGCAAATTATACAAGCTCATCTTCATCATCTATGTTCATTTCTAATTTGTAGTAAATATCAATATCACGAATGATGGCATCAATATCCGAATTATTTAAATCAGAAATCCACTTTTTTAATTCATTAATTGTAATTATTTCCTCAATGGATTTTTTATACCTTTCACGAATTATCCTCATGCCATTTGCACGTTTTTCAATATATTCTTCAAGCTCCTTGCACACTGTCTCTTTACTTTCCGTTGTTTTGATGACAAAGGAAATCGGAAAATGCATAACCTTGTCAATATCAAGCAAATATTTATCATAGCAGCTTACTTCTGTAACTTGAAAAAATCTTCCTATAGGTCTCATTACAAAATCTATGCCGCCATCATTTGCATTAGTTCTTCCCGTCTTAAACAACTGCAATTCTTCCTCATGTATGGTATTTAAAGAATACCCAAAATAAACCTTAATATTTTTATAGTGATTTTTCAATATGGCATAGCTGATAATTTCAAAAATTCTCGCTTCCGCATCTTCATTTAACAAATTGTTAATCTGTTTCTTTTTTTCTGTATAATCGGTAAGTTTCAGCATTTTCTTTAAAGCTTGAATTAGTTCATTATCTTTGACAGTCAGCAATTCAATATATTTTTCTATAATATTAACTGCCGCTTTGCTTATATCCGTTTGCCCGACATAAAGATAATCAATATGTAATAAATATTTGCCGTTATTGGCAATAATCAAATCATTAGTAATATTAGGAAATTTATTTTTAAACTCACCGTTTACTCTTGAATTCAGCGCATGATTTTGCAGCTTTTCACCACCATACAAGCTGCGATAATATTTATATAATTTCGTATATTCATAGCCCTCAAAATCTCTATATTTATCAGGTTTATCAAAGAAATCCTCTTGATAAAAATGTAATATAGAATAAACAGCATAAATACTAGCAAGACTTCTTCTTTTTTTACTGTCTCCATGAATAGCTCCCATTTTTTTACATAAATACTGTAAAAGCAAATTAGAATCATATATTTGCTGATAATTATCGGGATAATCTTTTTTAAGCATCTCTTTTACGAATTTTTCTGTAATCTTCATTTTTAATCCCTCACATATTTGGATTTTGCAGAGGTTTTTCTTATCTTTTCTTTAACAAGCTTCTTCCCGTTATATTCCATTGCAATTTCCGTTCTTCTCAAACCAATTTCAAAGTACTCCTCATTTATGTCAATTCCTACTCCGATTCTTCCTAAACGCACCGCAACTGCCGAAGTACTGAACGAACCTGCAAACGGGTCAAGAACTACATCTCCTATATTGGAGGATGCCTTGATAATTCGCTCCAAAAGAGCTTCCGGCTTTTGAGTAGGATGATTTTCATACTCTTTCATTTTGAACCGAACTCTATTGAAATTCCATACATTGCCCGGAATTTTCTCAGAGCTGTACGGCTGCGGCGGGTCTTTGCGGTAATCAATAAGCTTTCTTGAAGCTCCCGTCTTTGCCTCGACCTTAATATCTTGCTGATTAAATATATATTTCGCTCTTGGGCTTTTATTAATCATCAGAATAGGCTCATACAATGAACCGTACATCTTTTTCGACTGAACGCCCGAACTGTCATAAGTCCATACAATTCTGCAAAGAACATTATATTTTTGAGCGGCATATATATCAAGATAAGGCATATATTGGGTTGCTGTCATAAAGTACATCGAACCGTCATCATCAAGGATTCTCATACATTCATCAATCCATTCCATACACCATTTTATATATGCGTCCGTTGTTTCCCACCTATCCTTGTTATTACCAAAATTCTTCCCTATATTATACGGCGCATCCGCAAAAATCAGCTTCACTGAATTACTTTTGATTTTTTTCAAAACCGTCAGAGAATCACCGCATATTGCCATAGAATTATGACTATGCTCTTCTATAATATTATTTGTATCAATAAACATATCCCCAAACGGATAATGATGTAAATCCCCGTGATTCGCCTTGTTTGTATCGGTTTCAGGTTCGGTATTCATAAAATCAAAGCTTAACTGTGCCGACAATTTCAATAACCTCCCTCATTATAAAGCATTATCCGCAAATAATATAATAGTCTCAATTTTGATAAAAAATTGAGACTATTTCTGGCGGAGAAAGAGGGATTTGAACCCTCGAACCGCTTATGACGGTTACACGATTTCCAATCGTGCGCGCTCGGCCGGACTACGCGATTTCTCCATAACAAATATAAGCGCTTTACAGCAATACTAATATTATACCATAAATTTTCTAAATGTCAAGTATTAATTGATAAAATTTTTAAGCATATACACATCTCGAACACAAAAATCCGCCGAAAGAGTCTTACAACCTTTCGGCGGATTGAATTATTCTCCATAATAAGCTTTTTTCATAATTTCTTCAATTTCCGATACCAGCGGCAATCTCGGATTAGCTGTCGTACACTGGTCCTCAAACGCTTTATCCGCAATGTCAGAAAGCTTTGACATATATTCTCCCTCACTGATTCCGCACTCCGAAAAGCTTGACGGAGCTTCTATTTCAGATATAAGCTTTTTCACTGCCCGAATCAAGCTCTCCACTCCTTCGGATACGGTTTTTGATTGCAGTCCGAGAGCCTGCGCTATTTCTGCGTACTTTTCATCTGCAATAAATTTCTTGTATTTCGGAAATGATACGAATTTTGACGGCATTGACGCATTATACTCAATAACATACGGAAGTAAAACCGCATTGGCACGTCCGTGAGGGACATGGTATTCACCGCCTATTTTATGTGCAATAGAGTGATTTAAGCCCAAAAACGCATTTGTAAACGCCATACCCGCTATGCAGCTTGCATTGTGCATTTTTTCTCTTGCCTCCTCATCGGACGACCCGTTCTTATACGCACGGGGCAAATACTTAAAAACAAGCTGAATTGCTTTTATTGCCAGTCCGTCCGTATAATCCGACGCCATAACCGAAACATACGCCTCAATCGCATGAGTCAGTACATCAAGTCCGGTATCCGCCGTTGCACGCTTGGGCAGCGTCATTACAAACTGCGGGTCAATTATTGCAATATCGGGCGTCAGTTCATAATCCGCCAGCGGATATTTCATATTGTTTTTCTTATCTGATATTACCGCAAAGCTTGTAACTTCAGAGCCTGTTCCCGATGTAGTAGGAATCGCCACAAGCTTTGTTTTCTGCATTTTAGGGAATTTAAACGCCCTTTTGCGTATATCCAAAAATCTTAATCGGAGCGCATTAAAATCTATATCGGGATGCTCATAGACCAGCCACAGTCCCTTTGCCGCATCCATAGCGCTTCCGCCGCCCAATGCAATTATAACATCAGGCTTAAATTCGTTCATTATTCTT
>CAKSGG010000161.1 GCA_934454215.1 uncultured Clostridia bacterium | reverse complement strand
GATAAGGAGCAACTTTACTTTGGATATTATAACTTTCAAAATCCTCGGTAAATTCCGACAGCTTGTCATCATCGGCAAAGACCGTTACGCCGGGGTACGCTGTCACAAATATTGCAAACGCCGCAAAAAGTGACAAGTACTTTTTCATTTTCATTTTTCAAATCATTCCCTTCGTAATAAAATATATATATTAATTTGTTACAGTTACCGAAAAGTCATCAAGCCTAACCCGACTGTAAGCTGTTCCCGACTCGCTTTGTGTGCTGTCTGCACGGTGGACATACTGCACACCGTAGTTATCATCGATGGAAAAGTCAAGTTTGTTTCCGCCGGGATAGTCAACATATCCGCTGTCGATTTTTTCCTCTGCGTTCTCGTTTACAATCTCATAACGGATTTTTGCGTTCTCCCTCAAATCGAGATAGATATTGACGGTATACCACTGTCCTCTGTTGTAATTCCACAAACGGTAATTGTCCAAAACAGGAAGGACAATCCCGCCGTTTTTAAACAAGATCAGGCTATCGGTATAATAAAACGACTTATCGGTAATCACATTCTCATAGACATACTCACGCATACGGTATTCGTTTTTGCTGAGTGGACTTGTAACAATGCTTTGTGCGTATGACATCTGCGTATAACGCTCTCTGACATTGGGAGCACCCTTTGTCATATTTATGCCAAATGCAGTTTGGTCACTGTCGGTGGAAAAGTTTACCCTCTGGCTGATTGTTACTATTTTACCTTTTAACCCTTTTAAATCATATCTGCCAAAAACGCTGCCGTCCTCAGAGTCTTGTCTAACCAAAAAGTTCATAACCTGATTGCCGCCGTCATCGGTAACCGTCAATGGATTGGACATTGACGGGGTAACATACGGATTGGCAAAATTTAAATACCCGTACCACACTCCGCCGAGGTTACCCTGAACAGGCTCACCTTTGTAATCGAAAACCATCATCGTATTAGCTGCGGCGTTGCCCCCATACACTCCGTTGCCGTAGACGGCGTCGTAGCGCTCTTTGTCGGCTTTTTCTAACTTTTCGGCTTCACCGGGATATGCACCGTTTAATATCCTGTTAGTTTTAAGGCCACCGTAATATGTGTCGTTTCCGCTTTTGTCGAGTATGGAATAAATAGATGTGTACTCATCATCACCGTCGGTTGTAAGAGTCTTATTTATATTATAACTCTCAAAATCCTCGCTGAGCGAATATCCGGCTGACGGATTGACTATCTTTTTTTCTCCGCTAAGTGGTGTTGTGCTCTTAAAGTCATTCCAGATAAACAGTTTGCAATATGCCGCATCGGCCGGAATATTTGCTCTGAACGAATTGACAAAGGCGTCTTTGGTCATTCTCCTCGAATTAAACGACACGGTACCGCAAAGCTGATTGTTTTTATCATACGAAGCAATTATTGCGGTACAGTCATCATAATAAAGATTAAAGAGGTTATCCACAGCGACCTTTACATCGGCAACGTTATTATTAATTTCAACGGTTGATGTTATTTTGTATAGCTGTCCGATGTCGGTTATCTTTACAAAGCTGTCCGTTATGTTATCGGCGCCGCTCCCCGTTACTCTCAGGTATGCGTTATATCTGTCCATATTTTTCACATAGAATTTAAATAAAAACTCACCGCTGTAATCAACTGCGGTTTCGTCTATGTATCCGACATTACCGTAATCAATACCGCCGTCCGCATTTGTGCCTGCAAGCAAAAGTGTAACCCGCTCACCGGTGTGCCCAATACCGGGTTTACCGTAAATTCTAACCGATGCAGTGCTCTTATTTACCTCTGTATAGTTTGCACCGTACCCATCGGCAAAGGCAACCGTATTTGAAACAGCAAAACACGATATGATTACGGCGGAAATAATTCTGTTAAATTTTCCCACATAAGCACCTCCTTTCTTGTTATTTTTTTGTCAAAATTATGATAGCACACATCTTTTCAAAAGTAAATTGAATTATTTGCCAACGTTTTGTATACTCTTGTCCTTTTTAGGACATATACTTTTGGCTAAATATAACAAAGGTATAGCACTAATCCTCACGTAGAGTTTCGGGTGCACAGGCAAAATGCTTTTTAAACATTTTATAAAATGTATTATACGAGTTATAGCCAACCATTTCCGATATTTTTTCGAGCGAAATGTCGGTCTGATTTATGAGCATCTCCGCACAATTCATTCTTTGATTGGTTATGAGCTTTGACAGCGACATACCGAAAAGCTCCTTAACAAGTCTGCTCGTATGCCTCTCGCTCATATGCAACATTTGGGATATTGAAGCGGAAACACCGTCATTTGCATAATTAGTAGACACATATTCGGCAATTATATTGCGCATCACTATCATATCGCTTTTATGAGGCACATCATCTGCCGCCTGTTTGACGGAGATTTTTAATCTGTCCGATATATCGTCGGCAATGCACAAAAACAGCATACTGAAATAAAGTTTGAGTTTATGTTCATTGCTTTCGGAGTAATCATTACACAAACTAATGATTTTTTCGACGTATTTGCAAACATCATCATTATTATTTATAAAAATCCCGTCAACACGGTTTAACAAATCAGCGTAATACTTGTACTCGGAAAAATTCTCCGACGGTCTTGGGTTTTTGTCGCTGCAACTTATGAAAAATATGAAGCTGAAGCGCCTGAAATTCTCTTTTTTCTCGCCGCACCAATGAAACAGCTTTTGAGGTATAAGCGAATAATGGTACTTTTCTACTCGATAAGAATTGCGATTGGTCTTTATGTAAAAATCAGCATCGCAGGCATATTGAAACTCCATACTTCCGTGAAAATGCGGCGCAGAAACATTTGCATTTCCGCTTTTGACACTTTCGTAAAACAAAATATTAACTACCAGGTCGCCAATATCTACCGTTATGTACTTTTGCAAGCCATTGGTCAGTATATCCATCGTTGCACCCCTCTCACATTCTCTCATCAATTCCGATACACACTGATTTAGCTTTAATAGTACCTGCTGTGCAAATTCAGTTTTTTAATTAATCACTTAGGCTGCTTTCCTATATATGCCAAGATACCGCCGTCAACGTAGAGGATATGACCGTTTACCGCATTTGACGCATCTGACGCCAGAAACACTGCCGGTCCTGCCAACTCATCGGGATTGAGCCATCTGCCTGCGGGAGTTTTGGCACAGATAAAGCTGTCGAACGGGTGCTTTGAGCCGTCCGGCTGCGGTTCACGCAGAGGTGCGGTTTGCGGAGTTGCGATATATCCCGGTCCTATGCCGTTACACTGGATATTGAACTCGCCGTACTCGGAGCAAATATTCCTTGTGAGCATTTTAAGTCCGCCCTTTGCGGCGGCATATGCGGAGACCGTTTCTCTGCCGAGTTCCGACATCATAGAGCAGATATTGATAATCTTTCCGTGTCCTTTTTTTATCATTGAAGGGATAACCGCTTTTGAAACTATAAAGGGAGCATTAAGGTCTACGTCGATAACCTGTCTGAATTCTTCGGCAGACATCTCGCACATAGGAATTCTTTTGATGATACCTGCGTTATTTACCAAAATATCAATTACTCCTACTTCTGTTTCTATTTTCTTTACCATTTCATTTACCTGCGTTTCGTCCGTTACATCACAGACATAGCCATGAGCTTTAATGCCTGCCGCCTCATAGGCCTTTAAGCCTTTTTCCACAAGTTCCGCCTTAATGTCGTTGAAAACTACTGTTGCCCCGGCATCAGCAAAACCCTTTGCAATGGCAAAACCTATGCCGTATGATGCACCGGTGACAAGCGCTGTTTTTCCGTCTAATCTAAACATACTGCACCTCCGTAAATTATCTCAAATCTCTTGTTTCAATAAAATCCATATCGGTAAATTCCTGATTTTCTCCGCACATAGCCCAGATAAATGAATAATTCTTTGTGCCGACGCCGGAATGAATTGACCAGCTCGGAGAAATAACCGCTTCCTCGTTGTGCATAATGATATGGCGTGTTTCGTTAGGTTCGCCCATCATATGAAATACCGCATCGTCGGGTTCCATATCAAGATACATATACACTTCCATACGTCTGTCGTGCGTATGCGACGGCATCGTATTCCAGTTTGAACCGACTTCAAGCTGAGTAAGTCCCATTGCAAGCTGGCAGCTCTGCATAACCTCGGGGTGAATGTACTGATTAATGACCCTCTTGTTACACTCCTCGGTACTGCCGCAGGGGACTTTTTTTGCCTTTGTAATGTCAATTTTTACAATGGGATACGACTTATGCGCCGGACAGGACGAAACATAGAATTTAGGCGGATTTTCGACATCTACGCACTTGAAGGCAATATCTTTATTGCCCATACCTATGTATATCCCGTCACGGGGATTAAGCTCATAATCCGTTCCGTCTACCGTGATGACACCTTTACCCCCGATATTGATACAGCCCATTTCACGCCTTTGTAAAAAATAGTCTGCTGCAAGCTCCTTGCCCGCTTCAAGTTTAAGCTCCTGAAAGACGGGCATAACTCCCGCTGTGATAATTCTGTCAATATGGCTGTAAACTATTCTTATATTGTCCTTTGTAAACAGCTTTGAAATATGAAACTCCTCTCTTAACCTCTCTGTTGTATAATGCTTTACATCTTTTGGGTTTGATGCGTTTCTGATTTCCATTTTACTTAAATCCTCCTTAATGTATTTCCCGTAAATCTGTATTTGCGACAATGCCGCCCACGAAAGCGGGTGTGATGCTTGTTTGAAATTTACAAGACGCATTTTTTTCGTGATTTTAGGCTTGTCAAGCAATAATTTCTGACCGTTTTCCGTCATTTTAAATTCTGCCTTCACGGTACTTCCGCCATCAAATTCCACATCGATATTTTTCCAGTATGTATCGTGCGGAAAATCAGCACGCAGGAAAAACACCACTTCGTCAACTTCGACCTCTCTGCCGAAGTCGATAAAGTATTCAAGATCCTCACGTGCGCCGCCTGCCCAAGAGTGATAGGGATAACTACCGTGAGATTTATTATCTGCAACACCGTCAACGGCATTGCGTGCAAAAAAGCAAGGTGACCCCCTCGTTACGAGATTTGCGCTGACGTGAGGATATGCTTTGCCAAGCGGTAGATCATACGGATTTAACACAATATTTCTCCTGCCGTAAATCTTGCCGTCATCAGGTTCATATACAATTATTCTGTGCTCCTGTCCTTTAAACGCCTCCGGCGAATAGCACTCGCCGACGTAATCCAACGGCACCGAAAACTCAAATTTACCGTTCGGACAGTATATGATGCTCTCCTCCATACTCTCGTCCAGCTTTACAGACGCAAAATATGTATTTTGGAGTACAAGAACAATCAAATCTCCGTTTTGATACTCACCTTGATACACAACATCTATATTTGTACCGCTTTGTTCAAGTTTAACTATTTTGTCCTTTGAAATTAGCTTTAATGTGAGCAGAATATCACGCCCTTTTTTTAAATGATACTTTATACCTGTATTATAATTTATTTTTTTTGCAAAATCTTTGCAAAAATTACATAAAATATTGCATTTCATACCAAAAAGTTGTATAATGGCGTTACGAGGTGATTTATATGGGTTTTATTTTTTCAAAATGCTCTAAGGCAATCGAGGAAGCGATTGACACAAAAGGTGTAGGTTGCTTTTTTTCAAACAATTATGACCCCGATGAAAACATACACATTCACGAATGCTGCGAAATGCTTTTTTGCATTTCGGGCGGTAAGTCTTTTTTCATTGACGACAGGATATACGAAGTAAATGATGGTGATATTTTTGTACTCAACCCCTTTGAGGCACATAAAATCACATACTCTGACAACAAGATTTTTCAAAGATATGTGCTGCAAATCCACCCCGAATTTCTATACAGCGTTTCAACGCCAAAAACCAATTTGGCATCTTGTTTTTATATGAGAGGCGACAATATTAGTCACAAGATATCGCTTTCCGAGACCGAGAAAGAAAATATGATTAAAAGTTTTAAGGAACTTGAAACGGAGGATGACTACGCCGACGATATAAAAAAGAAAATGACAATAATTGACATAATTATTAATGTAAACACGCTGTTTTTAAAACAAAACCTTGAGCACTCCTATCACACCGGTTATGACAACAAGGCAATACTCTCAATACTTGACTATATCAATTTGAACCTGTGCGAACCACTCACGCTCGAACTCATTGCCAAAAGCTCATTTATTTCTGTGAACGAGCTTTGCAGGCTATTTAAAAAGCATATGGGAACAACGGTAAACAACTACATAACTTCTAAGAGAATTACCGAGGCAAAGAAATTTTTAAACAAAGGTTTAAGCGTTTCCGAAACAGCCGAAAGATGCGGATTTGCAGATTATGCAAACTTTATAAGGGTATTTAAAAATGCTGTGGGCGTTCCACCCGGGAAATACAAAAAACACGCTTTAAAGTAAAACGTGCGGAATTTTTCAGTCAAAAATCAAAGTGCTGTTTTCTATCTTCATTTATGCACACACGGTATGACCGCACAAATCCCGCACTATTCTTTGCAAACCCGGAACACCGCACCCAAAACCGCACCAAAATTTTCAAACCGCACCCTCCCGAACGGCACTGCCGGTCGGTGTTTGTGGCTCGGTGTGTGATAGAACGCACCGAGCTTTTTTCCTGCTTCAATTTATTAAGTGTGTTTTTCGGTCAATCGATGACATTTCTGCTCGAATACGGGATTAAAATTTTTTGAAAAAATTTTTCCGCTTTTGCCTTTTTAATTTCAATATTATTCATCTCAAACTGTTTTTTTAAATCATAATTTATCGCCTCCTGAATAGGAAGAATTGTATACATTAGATTTCCGTTTCGCTTTTCGCCGTCTTTCGTAAAGACATATGT
>CAKSGG010000160.1 GCA_934454215.1 uncultured Clostridia bacterium | reverse complement strand
CGAGAAGTCTTGAAGAATACATAGGTCAGAAAAAAGCAAAAGAAAATCTTCAAATATATATACAGGCGGCAAAGGAAAGAAAAGAGGCGCTTGACCATGTTTTGTTATACGGACCTCCGGGACTGGGAAAAACCACCCTTGCGGGGATTATTGCAAACGAAATGGGCGTAAATATCCGTATTACGTCAGGTCCCGCAATCGAAAAAGCAGGAGACCTTGCGGCAATTCTTACAAACCTTTCGGAGCATGATATTCTGTTCATTGATGAAATTCACAGAATGTCAAGAAGTGTGGAAGAAATTCTGTATCCCGCAATGGAGGATTATGCGCTTGATATTATTATAGGAAAAGGTCCTGCCGCAAAATCAATCAGAATTGATTTGCCGAAATTTACGCTTATCGGCGCAACCACAAGAGCAGGTTTATTATCCGCCCCGTTAAGAGACCGATTCGGAGTTATCAGCCGGCTTGAATTATACGAGGTTGAAGAATTAAAGGAAATCGTAACAAGAAGCGCAGGCATACTCGGAGTTGACATTGACGAGGAAGGCGCTGCTGAAATTGCGTCACGTTCGAGAGGAACGCCCCGAATAGCAAACAGATTTTTAAAGCGTGTGAGAGACTTTGCGCAAATTGTCGGTAACGGAAACATAGATTACAAAATTGCCGACAAAGCACTGAAACAAATGGAGGTAGACGAGCTTGGGCTTGACATGATAGACAGCAAGCTGCTTACCGCAATGATTGAGAATTTCAACGGCGGGCCTGTCGGACTGGACACCATCGCCGCAACAATCGGAGAAGAACCGAATACAATCGAAGATGTATACGAGCCGTATCTTCTTCAGCTTGGATTTATTTCAAGAACCCCGAGAGGGCGTATTGCAACAAAACCCGCATACGACCATTTCGGAATACCGTTTAAAGAATAAAGGGAGGATTTAGATGAATAAACTTAAACTGATTACAGTTCTGGTGTTTTTACTTACCGTTTTGGGTGCATCATCATCTTTTGCCGAAAGCATGATGCTTGAATACGACGGCGGAGTATATCCGTATGACGGAGCAATTTATAAGCTTATGGTAAACAACAAATCCGTACAGTCCGCTCTTGAGCCTATTGTGTTCAATGACAGAGCTCTCGTACCCGTACGAGATGTTTTTGAAGAAGTCGGCGCAACCGTACGTTATAACAGTGTTACCCAAACGGTCGAGGTCGTTGACAACAACGCATACATAAGAATGAAAATAAACGATAATGTAGCTTACGTAAACGGAGCAAAAACATCAATTCCCGACTCGGTTGTACCTAAGCTTATAAGCAAGGTCGGCGGTGAAACAAAAACAATGGTTCCCGTAAGATTTATAAGCGAAACAATAGGACTTAACGTGAACTTTGATTCGGAAAACGGAGCAATATTGATAGACAGCGACCAATACATAGAAAATGCACCTACGGCAAAGCCCCGTCCTACAGCAGTTGAAACAGCACGTCCCGCCGATACGGATTACAGACACCCGTCGGAATGGATTACCGAAACGCCCGAGCCTGCTCAGACGCCTCAGCCGACAGCAACACCGGCTCCGCAAAAAACAAATATTTCAAATATAAGTTATAAAAATGTTGAAACAGGCAAAATTGCAGTTACGGTTCAAATGGACAGCGAAACAAAATATTCTTATTTCACATTAGACGACCCCGAAAGACTTGTCGTTGATATTCAAAACACATCATATGACAGCGGCGAAAATACAATGTATGTAAACAACGGTGGTATTAAAGCCGTAAGAATCGGGGTAAGTCCCGAACGCACAAGGGTAGTTATAGATATGGATAAAATGGTTAATTACGGTTTCGGCAAGGACGGAAACAATCTGATAATATACGCAAGAGCTTCATCTGATTCGACCGCAGTACAGCCGACTGCCGCTCCTTCCGCCACTCCGGCGCCTACGCCGAAACCGCCTGTAAAATACAACAAAAACGTCGTTGTTCTTGACGCAGGTCACGGCGGATACGACCCCGGTGCACAGGGTACTCTTAACGGACAGACAGTGAACGAAAGTACTTTGACACTGCAAATCACAAATAAAGTGAAAGGTATTCTTGAAAACAACGGATACACCGTTGTAATGACAAGAACGGACGATACCTACAAAACACTTATAGAACGTCCCCAGCTCGGCAACAAGAGCGAAGCGGCTGTATTTGTAAGTATACACATTAATTCAGCTGATAATGCACCGTCCGCAAATGGAACGGAGGTGTTCTATGCAGAATCCAATAATGACAGCGTCGGAGGCGTAACAAGCAGTACGCTCGCCAAAAATATATTAAATGCGATGATTGCAAATATGGGTTCAACCAACAGAGGCGTTAAAACAGCCGAACATGCCGTAACAAAGCGCTCGAATATGCCCGCTTGCCTTGCGGAAGTAGGATTCATAACCAATGAAAAGGAAATTGCAAATATGTCAAATCCCGACTACCAATACAAAACGGCACAGGGAATTGCGGAAGGAATAATGAAAACAATCAGAATGATGGAGTGATTTTTAACGAACAAAGTATAAATTTTTTATAAATTTTCATAAAACCGCTTGCAATTTTCATAAAAATATAATATGATGTACATATAGACTTTGAAATGCAGAAAGGATGATGAGTGATGGAGTTTAACGGTACAATGAAAATAAACCTCGAATTTGACAAGTCACGGGAAGTACGCGATATTGTGGCTAAGGTTTATGAGGCATTAAAAATAAAAGGATATGACCCTATAAGTCAAATGGTAGGCTACATCCTTTCGGGAGACCCGACATACATAACAAGCTATAACGGCGCAAGAGGTCTGATTACTCAGATTGAGCGCGATGAGCTTTTGGAAGAGTTTGTAAAGATGTACCTGAAAAATATATAAAACAAAAACGGAGCTGTGAAAATAATTACAGCTCCTTATTTTTTACATCAATACCAATAAAAACAGCAGACTATGTATATCGCAAACTTATCTGCCTATAAACAGTTCTTTCTTTAGAGGCTTTTCAGATACACTTCCTAAAGGGTTTGCGGCATATATCTCAAAAACATATCTGCGTCCGTATTCCAATCCTGCTATATTTTTCTCCAAAAAATCACCATGCGGAACAGTATAATAATCTGCCTGATACCACAAATCCGATACAATCTCTCCGCTTTGCTTGTCTGTCACCTTTATGTTATATGCGGCAGCAAATCCATCTTGATTTTTACCGTAAGGCTCACATAAAGCCCTTGAAAAACAAACACACGCTTTACCGCCGCCGTTAATTTTTACATTCAATTCCGCATTGTTATCAAAATACGGCTTGTTTGTATTTTTAAATCTCTTGTCAGTATATAAAAAACCGCTGCGTCCCGCATTTATATCTATTTCCCACGGCTCGCCTATAAGTTCATCCGTATTAAAATCAAGCTTATATATTTTTACATAATTGTCTTTCACCGCCACAATCAATCCCTGCGATATTCCGCAAACAGATTCTTCATTGTTTATACCGTCATTCCCCAATGCACCGACAGCTGTATTCGGAGAATGGACAACCGTAAAGCCGTCCTGCCATATACTGCGCGGATTCTGTGCCGCCGTATGCAAATGACCGCACAGGAAAACGATACGGTTTCTCTGATTCAAAAACTTTTTGAATTCGTCCGAATATTTTGCATTTTCTTTTTTCGGCGAATCTATTACAGTTTCTTGTATAGGCGCATGCATTATAACAAATACGGGCTTTTCCTCATCATCGGACAATGCTTTTTCAATTTCATTTTCAACCCATTCTTCAGTATCTCTCGTAACCCGACAGCAAAAATCATTTATCTCAGCCGTTATAAAATGAAATCCTTTTATCACTGTATGAAATTTTACCTTTTGTGAAGTCTGTTCTTCAAACAAACTTACGGCATCTTTCAAAAGAGCCTCGCTTGCCTCATTATTTTGAGCATATTCATGATTTCCCATACAATAAACTATGGGCACATTTTTTGCACAATCATTTATAAGCTTATTATAATATTCATACGGCTGTTTAATAACCTTTGTTGTAGGTCCGTTCCAATTATCCGCTTGATATATTATATCTCCTGTAAAAACCAACGCTTCTACACCTATTTGACTGTAAATTTCAAGTGCTTTTTTTACTTCCTGCACACCGGCACCTTCAAATGTTATATGAGAATCTCCCATAAGCCCAAAAAGAATATCTGTGTCTTGTTTCAGTTTAATATTCATAACCTTCCCTCCGGTTTTACACTATTGTTTTTGCTGTTCAATTATATCACATTAGTTATGAGAAATAAACATTTTTCAATTATTTTTTATACTCTTTACAACGCAGCTTTTTGAAAAACTCTTTTAAAAGCGCCGCACATTCTTCTTCCAGAATACCTCCCGTTATTTCGGGGCGGTGATTAAATGCCCCCTCGCCAAATAAATCCGCCGCCGAACCGCAGCAGCCCGCCTTTTTGTCATAAGCTCCGAAATAAACGCTTTCTATTCTTGAATTTATTATTGCACCGCTGCACATGGGACACGGTTCAAGCGTTATATATATTTCACATCTCGGGAGCCGCCAGCCTCCAAGCTTTCTGCATGCCTTATCAATGGCGATAATTTCGGCATGGAGCAGAGCGTTTTTCTTTGTTTCTCTTTTATTATATCCCCTTGCGATAACTTTTCCGTCACGGACAATAACCGCCCCAATCGGTACTTCACCGATTGAAGCGGCTTTCTTTGCCTGCTTTAAAGCCTCACGCATAAATTTTTCTTCCATATTATTTTTTACGGTTCAATGCACTTATCAACGCATATACAGATGCCGTATTAATATTTGTATCAACTCCCGCACCCCAGAACGTATGAACGGAATTATCAACCCTTATGCTGATATATGCCGCCGCCTTTGATGATGACGAGCGTTCAAGTGCGTGCTCGCTGTAGGTCTGGATTTCAACATCTATACCGATTGCCGATTTAAGTCCTGCGCAAAGCGCCGCCAGAGGACCGTTGCCCTTTCCCGCAAGCTGTATTGTTTTTCCGTTATATTCAATCTGTGCCGTCAGCTCCGTTCCGTCCGCACTGTTTGTTATATGATAATCAAGCATTTTCACGGGTGACGAAACATTTACATACTCATCTTTAAATGCCTGATGAATCTCATGATTTGAAAGTACCGTCTGCTTTTCGTCCGACATTTTATTAATCAATGCACTGAATTCAACAAGCATAGGCTTTGGCAGCGTGTAGCCGTATTTGTTTTCCATTATGTAGCTTACTCCGCCCTTGCCCGACTGACTGTTTATAAGAATCGGCTCGTACTTTCTGCCTATATCCGTCGGGTCAATCGTCAGATACGGATTCGCCCACTTTCCGTCAGGCGTACGCGAATACTCGTCCATGCTCTTCTTTATTGCGTCCTGATGAGAGCCGCTGAATGCAACATAAGCCATATCTCCGGCATACGGATGACGGGGGTGAATAGGCAGTTTATTATATTTTTCATAAACCTCAACTATTTCGTCAATATTTGTTATGTCAAGTTTAGGGTCTATTCCCTGCACAAACATATTTAATGCAACAGTAATAATATCGGTATTGCCTGTTCTTTCGCCGTTGCCGAAAATAGTTCCCTCAACTCTGTCTGCGCCGGCAAGTATACCCAGCTCAGTCGAGCCTACTCCCGTGCCTCTGTCATTGTGAGCATGAAGGCTGATTATAAGATTTTCACGGTTATTCAAATGCTTGCACATATATTCAATCTGGTCTGCATATATATTTGCCGTTGCAACCTCAATCGTTGACGGAAGATTTACTATTACCTTTCTGTCCGCTGTAGGCTTTAAAACATCAAGAACGGCATTTGTTATCTCAACTGCATATTCAGGCTCAGTGCAGGTAAAGCTTTCGGGTGAATATTCATATCTGATATTTCCTTCAAGCTCGCTGTCCACAAGGTCAACAACAAGCTTAGCGCCGTCAACGGCAAGCTGTTTTATTTCTTCTTTATTTTTACGGAACACAACACGCCTTTGCAGAGTAGAGGTTGAATTGTACAAATGCACAATCGCATTTTCCGCACCCTTCAATGCCTCAATTGTTTTTCTTATTATATGCTCTCTTGCCTGAGTAAGCACCTGAATGGAGACGTCACTCGGAATAAGCTTTTCATCTATAAGGCGGCGGACGAACTCAAATTCCGTATCCGACGCTGCGGGGAATCCGACTTCAATCTCTTTAAAGCCGAGCTTTACAAGAAAATTAAAAAATTCAACTTTTTCATCAATTGTCATCGGCGAATAAAGCGCCTGATTACCGTCCCGCAAGTCAACACTGCACCAAACCGGCGCATGAGTTATCTGCTTGTCCGGCCATTCTCTTTTTTCCAGCGGTACCGGATGGTACATTCTCTGATACTTTTCAAAATTCATAGTAAATACTCCTTACATTAAAAATTTAAAAAAATAAGCCGAGTCACAATGTGACCCGACTTTAATTTTCCATCATACTTTCGATACAACAGAACAAAACCGAAGACACATTGTCAATTCAGCTTAGCAAGAGTAGGAGGAGTGTATTAAGTTTTGCATTTATTGATGTGTTCATAATAATTCTCCCATTCAAATTATATCGTATCGCTTTTATTATTATACCTCAAACAAACTCATATGTCAATACCTAACACAGTAAATTTGCAATTTTTTTATTTTTTTCAAAAATTTTTTAAAAAAGTATTGACAAAATGATTTTAATCTGTTATAATAGTCTTCGTCGTCAAGAGATGACAGCAAGTTTGGGAGTTTAGCTCAGCTGGGAGAGCGTCTGCCTTACAAGCAGGATGTCACAGGTTCGAGCCCTGTAACTCCCACCACTTACTTTTTATCTCTGAGATATGGCCCGGTAGTTCAGTTGGTTAGAACGCTAGCCTGTCACGCTAGAGGTCGTGAGTTCGAGCCTCATCCGGGTCGC
>CAKSGG010000159.1 GCA_934454215.1 uncultured Clostridia bacterium | reverse complement strand
CCGACAATGTCTTTGTAAACGTCACTGCCTGATTCCAGTATCTGCTTGTCTTGCCCGGCGCATATTCCTCCTTATTCGGAACGCTTGAATAGAAAGGTCTGTATCTAAAACTCTTTCCCGCCGCCGCAAGAGATTTATTTACCTCTTCCGCACCGCCGGCATAGGAAATCGCACATATTGCATACTGACCGTTTAGAACCTTTTCCTTATACATATTTGTCGTGTGCATAAGCGACTCGGGGTCTATAACCTTGTCAATAACCATTTTATTTTGATTTTTTGCCGCCTCTTTAACTATATCCTCAACCAACGGAAGTCTTATCTTTTTTGTAACGGGATTCCATGAGGACGTATAATAATGCGGAGCATATCCCATCATATCGCCGCCCAGATGTACCAGTGCTTCCCAGTTGTCACCGCCCGAATAACCGAAGCTGTATACGTCTTTTCCGTTTTCCTTAAGGTTAAGAGCCTTAATTTTATACATAAAGTCAATATATTCCTCAGTCGTATTAACGGGAATATCGAAAAGCTCATCCGCTATAGGCTGATGATTTTCGTTTACCTCTTTTTCTATATCGTCCCAGCTCTTAACATCGGGATATATCATTTTTGCAATATCGTCCCTTATCCACAAGCCGAGATTTTCATCACTTGCCTTTGCAACAAAATTATCATTTATGTATTTCAGCGTTTCTTCATCCGCATCGGGCTGACTTGTGCTGTCAGATACCATATCATACGGGATTCCGTAAATTTTCCCGTCAATCTCAAACTTTTTCAGTACATCTTCGGGGATTCTCTTTAACACATTCGGAGCATATTTCTCTAATGTTTCTTTATCCATTCCCCAAATCTTATCCACCTTGGCAAGCTTTGCAAAATGCGCCGGTCCCTGACCTCCTCCGCAGACTATAACCTCGGGCATACTGTCGGCTGTTACAAGCCTTGAAAGCTTTGTATCCCACTGTCCTCCGTCGTTACCGTATATATCGCCTACGGTTACGCCCGTTTTGTCGTGCAGCCATTTTGAAACCGCATTATCCTCAATTTTATTGGGCGGAGTATATTCCGTACCCTGTGTATTCCACACCGTAACCTTTAACTCCTTGTAATCACCGTCAACCGACGCTTCTTTCTTTCCGCAGCCGCTTACCGTCATTGCCGCAAGCACCGCCGCCGTTACAATTGCTGTTGTTTTCTTCATAGTTTTTCTCTCCTTATATAAAATTTATTCTTTTACCGCACCGAGTGCGACACCTTTTACAAAATACTTTTGCAGGAACGGATACAGACAGATTATCGGCAGCGTCGTTACTATCATCATTGCCGCCTTGACTGATTCCGTTGTTACCTGCTGTGCCGCATTGTTTGAAACTCCCATAGCTTCGTTCAGCGACATTTGCTGTTTCATCGTTTCGCCTTGCTTTATTACTCTCATCATCAAATATTGCAGTGTATACAGCTCCTTATCGGTTATGTAATACAATGTCGATGTATACTCGTTCCATTGTCCCACCGCAATCCACAGCGCAACCGTTGCAATAACGGGCAGCGACAGCGGCATGATTATTTTAAACATTACCACCAATTCGTTTGCTCCGTCCAAAAGCGCCGATTCTTCAAGGCTTGCCGGCAGCTCCTGAATAAATGAACGCATAATAATCATATTGTAAAACGAAAATGTATACGGCAGTACATAAACCGCAAAATTATTGATAAGTCCCAAATATCTGTATAATATATATGTGGGAATCACGCCTGCGTTTACATACATCGTTATCATATAAATTCTTGAAAAAACCTTTCGTCCTTTCAAATCTCTTCTTGTAAGAGCATATGCCGCCGCAAATGTTATGATAATTGATATAGCCACAGTCAGAACAACTCTCAATATCGAAATCACCGCCGCATTAACCGTTCCCGGGTCGCTTAAAACCGTGCTGAAATTATACAGCGTGAATTTTCTCGGAAATATTGTCAGTCCGCCCATGGACGTATCCGAGCCTTCGTTAAATGCTATTGCGAGCTGATTCAAATAAGGAAACAGCATTGTACAGCACATAAGCAGCAGTATAATAATATTAAATACATAAAAAACCTTGTATGACTTAGACATTTTCATTATTCAAATCACCTCCTTACCATAATGACACGTCAGCCACTATTTTTGAAAATTTATTTGACGCTATAACAAGTATCAAAGAAACTGCGCTTTGCATTATTCCGAACGCAGTAGCCGCCGAATATTCGCCGCTTTGTATACCCTGTCTGTATATCAGGGTTGAGATAACCTCTGTTTCATTTTGTATGTACGGATTTTGCAGACTGTAAATCTGTTCAAAGTTTGCATTCATAAGATTTCCCAAATTCATTATAAGTATAAGCACAGCCGTTGTTTTGATTGCTGGCAGAGTTATGTATATTGCCTGCTGAAACTTGTTTACACCGTCAATTGACACCGCCTCGTAAAGCGACGGGTCTATGCCTGTTATGGCAGCCAAAAATATAATCGTACTCCAGCCTATTTCTTTCCACAGTCCCGAACCGAACAGTATTCCCAAAAAATTTTTACTTTCCATTAATATATTTGTTTTCTCGTAAGAACCGCCCATAATCCATGACATAAACGCATTGTACGGTCCGTCAATGGAAAACAGCGTATATATTATACCAGTTACCGAAATCCATGAAAGAAAATGCGGAAGATAGCTTATTGTCTGAACAGTTCTTTTAAGCTTTGAGCTTCTTATTTCATTGAGCAGCAGTGCCAGTATTATTGGAAACGGGAATTTTCCGAACAGGCAGACTGAACTGTAAAACAGTGTATTTTTTATTGCGTTTATAAAATTCGGCTGACTGAAAATCTCCCTGAAATTATCCAGTCCCACCCACGGACTGCCGGCAATTCCGACCAATGCGTCATAATCCTTAAACGCTATTATCAGTCCCGCAAGCGGCATATAGGCAAATATAAGAACAATTATCAAAGACGGAAGCAGCAGCAAATACATGAATGCATCTCTTCCCTTGAAAAATTTTTGTTTGTGCGTTATTGCTTTTGTTTGTGATTTCATTCCGTTCCTCCGTTCCGCCGTTTGCGGCAAAATAAATCAAATTTATCTTCTATAATCATTATAGTGTGAGTATGTTTCAAAGTCAATTAAAAATATTGTGAAAATCTTTAAATATCTGTGCATATTGATGAAAACCACTTTACAATTTTGATATTTTGTTATATAATGCAGATATTATATAAGCTGAGAGGAGTTATTTTATTATGTTTAAGGTTTTAATAGTTGATGATAATTTTGCCGATGCGGAAGGCTTGAAAAATTATATAGACTGGGATAATATAGGCTGTACCGTTGTCGGTTCGGCAATAAACGGTATGGACGGCTATGAGAAATCTCTCACCCTTAAACCCGAAATAATTATAACGGATATATCTATGCCCGTAATTGACGGCATGGAAATGACATCAATGATTCAGGAAAAGCTCCCGAATATATTATTCATATTTATAAGCTGTTTTCCGTCATTTGATTATACATACAATGCGATAAAAAACAATATTTTCGATTATGTTCTTAAACCTATTGATATTGACGAAATTACTTCCGTCTTAAAAAAAGCCGTAGACTCTCTTAATTCACGAAACGAAACAAAAGAACTGCGTCAAAAGCTTTCGGAGCAATTCGAGCAAAACAAGGATATACTTTTTGAACACCATATATATAATATACTTTGCGGCGAAAAATACGACCGTTCCATTATGGAGCTTTTCGGCATCAATGCCGATTTGCCCCGTCGGATTATTATATGCAACATAGAAAATGGCGAAACTCAAAATGCGCTGAATCCGATTTTTCAAAAGCTTAATTTAAAGAATATATTCGACAGCCACTTTGAAAACTGCATATGCGTAAATTCAACTCAAATGCAGTACATCATTATTGTGAACGCTTCCGATATTAACTCACAGCTTTCGGAGCTTCAGAAAATCCAAAACGAATTATCATTAAACGGCGGCGGTAATGTTTCATTTTACGTCGGAGAAAAAGAATGTAATTTTGAAAATATAGGCTCTTATTTTACAAAGCTTATGGACGCTTCAAAGGACAACTTTTTCATATCGCAGGAACAGATAATGCTGATTGATGATGAAATGCTTAATTTTGCTCATTCGGCACAGCCGGTTAATATATCGGAAATTATGAGTGATATATACGCAATTTTTGATATTGACGCAAGTCTTGACGATTTTATAGAAAAGTATTATTCATCGTCAAAGATTTCAAACCAGCAATACCTCAAATCAATTTCGTATTATATTATAAGCTTTCTTAATATATACCTGATTGAACAAAACAAATCGTTTTCAAACGTCTTTGACAGTGATACCGCAATTTGGATTAAGCTTTCTCAATTCAAATCAATAGCAAGTATTTCCTGCTGGATAAGAAACATAATAACCGCAACAAAGGAATATTTATCGTCACAGTCGGAGGACTACCGCTACAGAAAAATAGTTTCCTCCACAAAAAATTATATAATGAAGCACTACAGTTCAAGCGACGCACTTACCGAAAGCGCCGACAGTCAGAATATAAGCCTCAACTACGCTAATCTTATTTTTAAAAAATATGAAAACAAAACAATTTTTGATTATCTTGTAGAGGTCAGAATAAACGAGGCGAAAAAACTTCTTTCCGAAACGACAATGAAAATTTTTCAGATTTCAGCGGCTGTAGGCTATTCGAGCAACACATACTTTTCAACATCATTCCGCAAGGTAACGGGAATGACTCCGCAACAATACAGAGATAACACAAAGGGAGGCGAAATAAGCATTGGCTGACAACACTATAAAAAATAACATAAAATCCACACTGTCATTATATATATCAATAATTATAATAAGCTTTTCTTTTGCTGTGTGCCTGCTGCTGAATTTTTTTCAATGGAACAAATATGTTCTTCAGATACAGCACAGCGTGCAAGGAAATTCGGATTTTATTAATATGCACATCAAAAATACCGAGCAAAAATGCCGTCAGCTTGCAAATCAATCCGATATATTTGAAGATTTTTTTACCGACTACGGCGAATCAACAACGCAAAAGGTTTATGCGTTGAACCGCATTGATAATTATTTTTCTCAAATCACAAACTCATACAACGCAAACCCCATGGATATAAAAATCTATCATAATAATTATTCAATGTATCAGTCGTCACATTCTTTGTATATGTCCGATATGCCTGCCGATTTGAAAGAGTTTACATATAATATTTCACCGAATGATTTCCTGTGGTTCACCGACAGCGCCTCATCATACTTTTGCCATAAGATAGAAAATCCCAAAAGCCAAATCACGCTGTATGTTGTCTGTACAGTGAAAAATTCCGACTTATCAGCGCTTATTAATTCTCCGTCGGAGCTTATGCCTAAAATATCAATCTCGCAAACGGCAGAGAAAAAACCGCAGTATTCGGTTACATATGCACGCTTGATTAACGGTCAGAATCTTGTTGTATATACGAATATCTACACAAAATATATGTCATTGCTGAAATATCTGCTTGCGGCAATTCTTGCGGATTTTGTTCTAATTCTTTTTATAAACAAGCTGTCGGAAATTACAACAACACGGCTTACACGTCAGCTTTATAATTTTATTGACTGGATAAAATCGGAAAAGCTATATCAAAAAGCTTCAGAAATAAATATAAGCGAGTCCGATGAGCTGTATCCTGTATTCAAATGTATTCAATCCATGATTGATGAAATAAATCTTTCCCACTCGGAGTCGGAAAAGCTCAAATCACGCATTATGGACTTGCAGCTAAAAAATGCACAGGCGCAGATTAATCCTCATTTGCTGTACAATTCTCTTTCCGTTTTGAAATGGGAATGTATGCAGTACAGTAAAGATATTGCAAACAAGGTGGATATACTTGCAAACTATTACAGAAAATCCATAAATAACAATCCCGAACATTATACTTTTGCTGATGAGCTGGAGCTTGTACGGCAGTATGTGCGTACAATTTCAATTATTCATTCGTTTGATTACAAATGTGTTATTGATTTTGACGACAGACTTCTTAATCTTGATACCATACAGCATATTTTTCAGCCTATTGTCGAAAATGCAATACTTCACGGTATTAACCATAAGGAAAACGGAGTAATAAATATAGTGTGCAGGCTTATGGACGATGGTAAAATTTCTATTGTTATATCCGACAACGGATATGGAATGAATGCGGAAACGCTGAAAAATCTTCAAAACTATGACAGCAGTAAAAATAAAGGCTACGGTCTTAAAAACACATTTATGAGAATAAAGCTTTATTATAAAGAAAGCAGCATAAAAATAAACAGCCGTCCCAATCACGGAACGCAGTTTAATATAATCTTAAGCTCATACACAAAATAATAAGCCCTTGATTTTTTATAAGTTATATTGTAAACTGTATCTCATTCGGATATTGAATGTTTCAGTAAAGATACTGACGATGAACACTTTCTTCATGGTATTCAAAAGATAATATTATAACTGAAATTATAGTAAATCAATAATATTGAAACAACAAAAAATCCGCATGGTCATGCGGATTTTTTTAATTATGGTACGCCCGGAGGGATTCGAACCCGCGACCTTTTGGTTCGTAGCCAAACACTCTATCCAACTGAGCTACGAGCGCATATGGTTTCTAACGACCACAAATATTATTATAACACACTCCCCCACTATTGTCAATACATAATTTAAATTTTTTGTAATTTTTTATTAAAATTAATTTTATTGCCGTTCATATGGGTAATTTTTCAAAATACATTGACAAATAGTATTTAAATTTGTCAAGTATTTTTGATTATAAAATATTTGGCTTATCCATGCGGTTTTCGTTATACATATTTGATACATTTTCACATTTGACATACTTTTGACATACAAAATACCGAATAATACGATTTTGACTTATTTCAAGTAATTATCCAGCTTTTCAA
>CAKSGG010000158.1 GCA_934454215.1 uncultured Clostridia bacterium | reverse complement strand
GCGGTCATAGAAAAATATATGCCGAATATATGCTCAAAAAGGGATTTGGTTTTTGAAATTGCTGTCGAAGCAAAGCGCAGAGGACTGAAATTCATAGCATATCTTCCGTCTGAGGTTGACGCAAACACAGCTCTTTTGAGAGCCGCTTTCGGTTGGGATTTATCGGCAGATAAAAAGGTATTTATGGAACGTTGGACAGAGGTTGTAAGATACTATGCGCTGAAATTCGGAGATTTGCTTGACGGTTGGTGGATTGACGGATGCTATAATTCGACAGAAGTGGATTCTTGCAGAACAAATGACTGGACGAGTGAAAGATTTGACGAGCGGAAATGGTTTGAGGCTTTGAGAGCAGGGAATGAAAACAGAATTACTGCAATGAATAACGGTGCGAATCGTATGAGCTATGTATTTGACAGGGAAGAATATCTGCCGGGTGAATGCGATGATTTGGGAAAATACCCGTGGGATTACAACAGCACACAAAAGCAGTGGCACACATTGATATGGCTTGACTGTTTCTGGATGCATAAAAAGAAAGGGAAAATAGAACCGCCGAGGTTTTCTGATGAGGATTTGGCGGCATATCTTAAAAAATGCTTTGAGAAGAAAGGTGCTGTAACAATGAACATAGGAATCTATGAAAACGGTACTCTTGCACCCGAAACGGTAAAACAGATACATAATATAAAAGAACGCATATCGCTTTAGCGATATGTGTTCCTTTTTAATACGGCAAGGGCATAATTAATATGCTCAAACGCTGTCATTTCGTTTTGGCAGTCTGAAAAATATCGGATGTTGATTTCATCACGGTTCAGAAATTCGTAAATTAAAAAATTATGTTTATCCAGCATTTTTTCAAGCTCTGCATAGCCAAAGCATGACTTCATCGGTTCACCGCTTTTTTCTGCCATGACAAGCATGTTTTTTACTCTCGGAACTGTTGACGAAAATAAATGATTATCGGCAAAATCAAAAACAACAGAGCTGCCGTCGGCGGCAAATTCCGAAATGCTTTTGAATAATTGTGAAATTTCGTCATCTGACAGATAATAGAGCAAACCCATACATGAAAATATTGTCTTTTTACCGCTGTCAAATCCGTTTTCTTCAAGAACATTTTTTAGGTTATCCTTTGATAAATCTGCACAAATCAGCTTAACATTATCGGAAAGCTCTATCTTTGCACGTGCCAAACGGTGTATTTTGTCTTTTACGGACGCTTCCTTGTCAATTTCAAAAATGTTTATATTATTATTTTTGTTTCTTATTGAAAAAGTATCAAGTCCTGCGCCGAGAATAACATACTGTTCAGTCCCCGTTTGAATGGCGGTATTAATACACTCTTCGCAAAATATTGTTCTTCCCAAAGGCGTTGGGGCAAGCTGTGTATACACATATTTCTTTGTATCATTGCTGTCCGAAATATATTTCCCAATTTGTTTATATTCCGATTCGGAAAATAATTTCCGTGCGGCACTGTCGGCAAAAATAGGTTTATTACTGTGTTCGGTGTAATATGCTCTTGAAAATGCCGACATAAGCGAGGTAAGCCCCGAGCTTTTGCTTTTTAAATTATTCTCTCCTTGGCTGTATTCAAATAAGCCGTGCCGATTGCAATAAAAATAGAATTTGCCTCCGTACATTTTCGGAAAGCGTACCGACGAGTCCTGTTCGGGGTACAGCTTTGCGGTAAGAATTTTATCGTGTGTCACATAGGCGGCGAAACTTATGAAATGCTCCTTTGACATTTCGTGTTCAAATTCTATATAAAAATAATTTTCTATTTCCGAAACGGTTATTTTATGCCCGTCATTGCATATGCTCGGAATTAACGGCTTTAACTGCTTGCCGCAGCATACAATCCGGCATTCGCCTGTTCCGAAGAGTATACTTCCGCAGTTGGGACATACATAAAATTTTGTTTTTTTCATATTGCCCGTTTCATCAATGTTTTTGTCAAGATTGCCTGATAATAAAGTTCTTTCGCTTACTCCGAAAATGTCGGATAGCATTGAAATAAAAGCAATGTCGGGAAATCCGTGACCCGTTTCCCATTTTGAAACGGTTTTCGGCATAACTCCAAGCTTATCCGCAACCTGTTTTTGCGTCATTTTTTTAGCTTTTCGCAACTCATAAAGCAGTTTTCCGCTTTAACTTAAATCCATAATAATCCTCCGTTCCGCCGCCGTGTGCGGCATGAATTTTTAACACTGTTTATATTATAGATTAATTTTAAAAACATTTCAATCCACTGTCCGTACATATTATATAATAACATACTCTTAAAGTCAATATATTGTTATGTGAACACAATATTTTTCATAAGATTATTTAGAGAGTAAATTAAGTATACGGGAGGAAACGCATTGAAAAGACAAAATTTTTTAACGGGAGCAATCATACTTGCAGCGGCGAATACGATTTCAAAGATTTTGGGAGCGGTTTTTAAAATTCCGCTGACCTACATAATAGGCGAAGAGGGTATGGCGATATATAATACCGCATTCAATATTTATATAATGTTTCTTGCGTTTGTTATTTCAGGCGTGCCTTTTGCTGTTTCAAAGCTTGTTTCCGAATATTCATCGCTGAAAAGAAATGAAATGGTAAGATATACGGTAAAATCCGCAAATATGATACTTTGTATTACGGGGCTGGCAGGCAGTGCCGCATTATATTTCGGTGCGGAATTTTTCGCTCTTGCACTGAAAGAAGAAAAGGCTGTTTTTGCAATAAAAATGATTGCGCCATCAGTAGCGTTTGTGGCGGCAGGAGCCGGAATAAGAAGTTATTTTCAGGGGGTATCAAACATGATACCGACGGCGGTTTCACAGGTTGTAGAGGCATTTGTGAAGCTTGCGGCGGGGTATGTATTGGCAAAGGGACTTATAGAATACGGAATAAGCGCAGCATCGGGCGGAGCGGTTCTCGGCGTGACAATTGGAGAGGCTGTAGCTACGGCGTTGTTTATTTTAATGTATGTGTTTTCAAAAAAGGAAAGAGGAAATGTTGAAAAAGAGGAGAAAAGGGAGGTGTTGAGAGCAATTGCCGACATTGCCGTTCCGTTGCTGTTTGCCTCTGTTATATCGTCTATGCTGTCGGTTGTGGAGACGAGCGTTATTCGCAGAGGACTGATTTTAAGCGGTCTTGATGCCGAGGAGGCAAGGAAGGTGTACGGCGCTTATACGGGATATGCAATGACTGTATTTCATCTTCCGGCGGGAATACTTGCGACTATGGGTGTGAGTCTGCTGCCGGTAATAGCCGGCGGCTTTGCGGCAAATGAGGAAAGAAAGGTTAAGATTGCTTCATTTGCGGCATTTAAACTTACTGTTATGTTTTCGATACCGTGTGCGGTTGTGATGTTTTTTCTGAGCAGTGAAATTTTAAGAATCTTGTTCGGGAACGATTCGTCCGCACAAATGCTTATTATGTCTGCTCCGTGTCTTGCAGCAATGTGTACGGCGAATATACTGACGTCAATAATACAGTCATCGGGCAGAATCATTACTTCATTTGTATACCTGACAGCAGGTATGATATTAAAAATAATAATATCGGTATTTACTATGAAAGTGTGGGGAATATACGGAGTTATTGCAGCGGCGAACATAAGCAGTGTTCTTGTTATGGCTGCAAGCATGATAATTACAAAGAAAATAATAGGTTTAAAATTTAGAATATCGGATACAATTATAAAGCCTGTAATTTCGGCAGCGGTAATGTGTTTGATAATAACGCTTGTAAAGCCGGCGGTTACGGGATATGTAAGAGGCGTTATTCTGCAAACGGGTATTATATGCGCCGTTTCCGTTTTGGCTTACATTATGACGCTTTTTGTAACAGGTGCATTGAAATACGACAAAGGTATTGACATTGTCCGCAAAAATGGTGTATAATTACTCTATAATTAATGTTGCGGAGGGAAATACACAATGGAACTGAATAAAGAACAATATACAATTGACGACCTGTTTGAGATATTGACCATTCTCAGAAGCGAGAACGGCTGTCCATGGGACAAGGTTCAGACGCATGAAAGTATAAAAAAGAATATGATTGAGGAATGTTATGAGGCTGTAGACGCACTTGATAACGGCAGTGACGCAGACTTTGCAAATGAACTGGGAGACGTATTGTTGCAAGTGGCATTCCATTCACAGCTTGCAAAGGAGCGCAATGCCTTTGATTTTAATACAGTGCTGAATGAAATATGCAGAAAGCTGATAACACGGCACACTCATGTATTCGGAAACGATAAAGCGGGAGATGCGGCTGAGGCTTTGGAGAATTGGGAAAAGAACAAGAAGAAGGAAAAGCATTTGGAAACATATTCGGACGCATTAAAGGATGTACCGAATTATCTTCCGGCACTGATGCGTGCGGAAAAAATTCAGAAAAAAGCGGCTGCCCCAGGATTTGATTGGGACGATATAGAAGACGTCTATAAAAAGGTATATGAGGAAATAGAGGAAGTGAGAAATGCCAAAACTCAGGAAGAAAAAGAAGAAGAAATCGGCGACCTGCTGTTTGCCGTTGTAAATCTGAGCAGATTCTTAAAGGTGAACGGAGAAACCGCATTGTCAAGCGCTTCAAACAAATTTATAAACAGATTTGAATTGCTTGAAAATGAAGTTTTACGGCAGAATAAAGACATTTCAGAGCTGAATTTACAGGAATTGGATAAAATTTGGGAGAAAATCAAGAAAAATTAAGATATTATTAGGGAAAATATAGAAAAACACTTGACAATTGAGGAATTTTATAATAAAATGATATATGTTGTATGGTTGTAAAACCATAGTAAAAATAATTATATTTTTTGAAGGAGGATTTCAATATGAATAAGACAGAATTGATTGCTGCTGTAGCTCAGGATGCAGGTCTTACAAAGAAAGATGCAGAGGCAGCAGTTGCAGCTGTAACAACTGCAATTACAAACGCACTATGCGAAGGAGATAAGGTTCAGCTTGTAGGCTTCGGTACTTTCGAGGTAAGAGCAAGAGAAGCAAGAATGGGTAAGAACCCAAGAACAGGCGAAGCAATTGAGATTGCCGCTTCAAAAGTTCCTGCATTCAAAGCAGGTAAGGCTCTTAAGGACATTGTGAACAAATAATAAAAGAGTTTAATACAGGGCACTGCCGATGCGGTGTCTTGTTTTTTTGCAAAAGAAACAACCGTCCGTAAAGACGGCTGTTAATGTTAATTAATTTTGCGGTATTTTTACGGAAAATTTATATTTTCCCGTTGCCTGACCGATTTTCTTTATAATCAAGTTTTCTTTTGTGTTGTAATAAGATTTCTCGTTCTGTTTTTCTTTTTTATCGTCGGGCTTAACGTTACCGCTACCCTTTATAATGATATTATTTATATATGTGCTGCCGTCCTTTACTCCTGTAATATCACTTCCGTTTACTGCTTTGCTTGAATTAATCATTAATTTTATATATATTTTTGAGGAATTATTCAAAGTCTGCGGTAAAGAGAAATTATCATAAACCGTTTGACTTTTCTTTGATAACGCTACTTCCGAATTGTCGGCTTTTATAAAATCCATACCGTTTATACTGTAATACATTTCAAAGGATTTGGGTGCTTTTCCGCTCGAAAACATATCGGCGGAAAATGTCATATTGCTCAGGTTTTCGCCTGAAAATTCAATCAGCCAATATCCTCCGACATTCCACCCTGCGGCAAGCTTTTTGCCCTGCATTCTCGGAGCTGAAATTGCAGGGTCGGTATCCCAGCGGATTTTTTCTCTGTTTATACCGTCAGCCGATGCACAGAGTGTTGCCTCTCCCGCAGTTGCCTGAACCAAAGTACCTCCGCAGTTATCGCTTTCGAGGATAAATTCTATTCTGCTTTCCTCCGCAAAAACGGACGTAATTGTAAAGCATAAAAGTATTAATAAAATACAGAGCCTATTCATTTTTCCATACAAAAATTTCATTTGCGATACCCTCCTTTAAGATAATAAAAATTTTATCTTCATCTGTTATGTCATCTGCCGAACCTATTGTAATATTATTTGAATTTTCAATGTTGTAAACAATTGTATTGCTATCCGTACAGTAATTCACATAGTTGCCTTGCTTGTCAGCGGTGATAATACCGTCATTTACGGGTTTTACCGTATTACACTTTGAATAGCTTATATCATCAAGAAACGTGTTTTTTTCAAAATCTTCGGTTTCATAACGGCAAAGTATATTGAATTGCTTTATTTTTTGATTCGGATTTAACGTGTACTGAATAATATCGCCTTGTTTCGGTAAATTATCCGTATCGGGTAAAAGCTCGCATGATATTTTTTCCCCGTTTGAATACCCGATAAGACAATATGCAAGCTCGTTATCTTCATTTGAAATTTGATTGATTTCCGATACAATCATAATGCTGTCATCAATACACACATCATTTTGATTATCATATAAAATAATTATCTGAGGCTGATAGTTTTTCTCAACTTTAAAGATGTCCGCATTGTATGAATGTTTATTTTTTAAATAATCTGCCGTAACAGAATAGTAGTAATCCGATTTTGACGAGTTTTCATCGTTTTTCGTGCCGTTATATAAAAACATGAGCGTATTGTCATTATAAAAATAATTTCCCAAGCGGCTGCTGTTTTTCAGACACGAAAAGCTTCCGTATTCCTTGAAATCCATATCAAAGCTGATATTATAAATGTATTCTCCGTTAAGCTTGTACTCTGCAAGTATCGGCAGACTGATATTATTCATATTAAATTTTTTGTATTGCTTTGCTTTGATTTTATAATTTACGGTTTCTCCCTGTGCATTAAAAAAGCGTAAATTATATTCATCATCTGAGCTTTCACATAAGCTTATTTTAATCAAGATTCCGATTTGCTCACTTAAATTTTTATCCGAATATGCAATTCTGCCGTCATAATCAAGATATAAAGATACGCAGTCACCTAAGCCGATAGTCGAAAAGTCAATGCTGTTTCCGCTGTTATAGGTGTTATAATACGACTTTGACGCCCGATAAGCCTTACCGTCTATTACAAAATAATCGTCTCCGTCATCTTCAAATACCGATGTGACAATACCCGA
>CAKSGG010000157.1 GCA_934454215.1 uncultured Clostridia bacterium | reverse complement strand
TTATAAGCTTTGACAGTATTATCGAAAAATTAACGGAGCCTATCAAATACGCCGCTGCCGCCATAATTACAGCCGATACCAAATTAATCATTTTTGTTTTTCCCCTTTCTCACGTACAATCAGATTTATCGGAGTTCCCTCAAATCCGAAATTTTCACGAATCTGATTTTCCATAAAACGCAGATATGAATAATGGAACAAATCCTTTGAATTTGCAAATATAACAAACGTAGGCGGTGCTGTTGAAACCTGTGTTCCGTAATATATTTTCAAGCGTCTGCCCTTGTCCGACGGCGGCTGCTGTTTATGAGTCGCTTCATTTATAACATCATTAAGCATACCTGTTGTTATTCTGCGCTTATGCTGCTCGTTTACAAGCTTTATTTCCTCAATCAGCTTATTTATTCTCTGCCCGGTTTTCGCACTTATAAATACAATTTTCGCATATGACATGAATGCAAATGTTTCACGTATTCTATCGGTAAACTGCTTAACCGTCTTATTGTCCTTATCCACTATATCCCATTTATTTACCGCAAAAATACAAGCCTTGCCCTGTTCATGCGCATAACCCGCAACCTTTGTGTCCTGCTCCGTAACACCCTCGGCAGCGTCTATCATAATAACACATACATCACTTCTGTCAACTGCCGCAAGTGAACGCACTACACTGTATCTCTCAACATTTTCGTCAATCTTTCCTCTTTTTCTCATTCCCGCCGTATCAATAAATAAAAACTTATCTCCGTCTTTTTCGTAATGCGAATCTATCGCATCTCTTGTCGTACCTGCGATATTGCTGACAATAACACGTTCTTCACCAAGAATTTTATTAACAAGCGATGATTTTCCCGCATTGGGCTTTCCGATAACAGCAACTTTGATTTCATCATTATCTTCCGCAGTGTCGGCATCTTCCGGGAATTTATGCGTCACTTCATCGAGCAAATCCCCCACGCCCAAGCCGTGCGTTGAAGAAATCGCAATCGGGTCGCCCAACCCGAGATTATAAAACTCATAAAATTCAAACGGAGGGTCGCCTATATTATCAACCTTATTCACAGCAAGAACAATTTTTTTCTGTGCCTTCAGCAGCATATCCGCCACATCGGTATCGTTTGCGGTAACACCGTCTCTGACATTTGTCATAAGTATAACGACATCTGCCATTTCAATCGCAAGCTGCGCCTGCCTCCTCATCTGCTGTAAAATTTCGTCCTTTGACGCCGGCTCTATACCGCCCGTATCAACAAGAGTAAAATGCTTGTCAAGCCATGATGCGTCAGCGTAAATTCTGTCTCTTGTAACGCCAGGCGTATCCTCTACTATACTTATTCGCTGACCTGTTATTTTATTAAATAAAGTAGACTTTCCAACATTAGGTCTGCCTACAATTGCTACCAATGGTTTCATTTTTTAACCTCCGTTTAAAATAATTCTTCATTCAATATTTTTTCAATAAAATCGTATCCGTCATTAAGTACAGCCGTTACAGGCATACCCAAAGCGTCCTCAACCTGCTTTACCGTTGTATCGTCAAGAAAAATATCGTCATCGTCACGAAGCATACTCTGCGGAATAACCAGTGCGTCCGCTTTCGGCTTATCTTTAAGCTGTTCTATTATGTCACAGCCGCAAACCAAACCCGAAACATTAACTCCGCCACCGAAAAAATTATTTTTTATCGGGACTACATTTATTTTTACTCCCGACTTTTTTTCAAGCTGCTGCGCCAAATCCGTAATAAATCCGCAGACAAGCTCACCCGTTGCCGCCACAACGCTTCTTGTACGCTTTTTTTTCTTCACAAGCTTTATTGCCTCGTCAAATTCCTCACGCATACTCGCAACCAGTCCTACGCCGTTTTCAAGCTGCGGAAATCCCTCATAGTCCTCTGATTTTGGAATCGGCATATCTGCATTTATATAAAACTCATCTGACAGAAAAATCAATCTTGTTCCGTATTTTTTCAGCAAGCGTTCCTGCCAGCCCGTCACCTGTTTTATAACAGCCCTTGCCCCATCTGCGTCAAACTCTTTAAGCGGATACAAATTTTTCCGATACCTCGTCAGCCCAACAGGCACAACCGAAACGCTGTTCACACGAGGAAACAGCTTGGATAAATCGGAAATCGTTCTGTCAAGATGTTCTTTGTCATTTATTTCTGGGCAAAGAACTATCTGACAGTTCATGCTTATATTATTTTCGGCAAGCTTTTTCATTATACTTAAACACTTGCCCGCAAAACGGTTATTCAGCATTTTGCACCTTAATTCGGGTTCTGTGGCATGAACGCTTATATTTATCGGTGATACTCTCATTTTTATAAGACGGTCAATTTCTTCATCGCTCATATTCGTAAGCGTTACATAATTTCCCTGCAAAAATGACAGTCTTGTATCATCATCTTTAAAATAAATCGTTTCCCTCATGCCTTTCGGCAATTGGTCTATAAAACAGAATATGCACTTATTTGTACAGCTTTGCGCAGTATCTATAAGTTCCTCTTCAAAATTTATTCCCAAATCTTCATAATCATTCTCTATTGTAATTATTTCAATGCTTCCGTCTTTTTTTTCAACCTCAAGTTCAACCTCATACTCGGAAACAAGATAACGGTATTCAAGTATATCATGAAATTCGTTGCCGTTAATTTTAACAAGCTTGTCGCCTTTTTCAATCCCCGCCTCCTCGGCAAGCGAATCTTCCTCCACATAGCCGATTACGGTATCAATTTTGTGCATAGCTTTCTCTCCGTAAATACATACTTTATCATTTTATATTATCGCACATTTTCCCAAAAATGTCAAGCAATATTTCATTGCGTAAAAAAGGAGAAGCATAAGCTTCTCCCGATTTATTCAATCCATTTTTTATTTCATCATCACTTGTTCCCGATGTTCCTCTCAATCCGTCTTTTACATCGGCATTGGGAACGGCTGTTTTTATTGCTGATACAGACGTTGAAATCCCGCTGCCGCCGCTTGTGCAGAACGGCATGATTGTTTTGCCCGATAAATCATACGTTTCCAAAAACGTGTTTATTATTTTCGGCATTGTACCCCACCATATCGGATAGCCAATAAAAACCGTACTGTAATCCTCAATATTTTCAAGCTTTCCCGAAATTGCAGGTCTTGAGTTATCATCATTATGCTCTTTGTTTGCACGGCAATCATTGTTGTTATAATTCAAGTCGTCGCTTGAATACGGTGTTTCGGGAACTATCTCAAATATATCCGCACCCGATACCGCCGCAATTTTTTCAGCCAAAGCCTTTGTATTTCCCGTTGCCGAAAAATATACTACAAGGCTTTTCGGTTCTGTTTCCGTGTTTTCAGCAGGTTTTGCAGGTTCCGTACTCTGCTCCTTTGATTTTATAACTGTAACGGTCTGTTCCGCTCCGTCCCATTTCACACCAAAATTAAAGCTTTCCGCAATAAATCTAATTGGCAGCATTGTACGGTCATTTATTGCAGTCGGTGCAGTATCAAGGGTCTGCGCCTCATTGTTCAGATATGCGGCTGTGCTGTCAATTTTAAGTCTGATTTCATCTTCGCCGTATTTGAGCGTAACCTCCTGTTTTTCACCGTTCCATTCAACATTCCCGCCAAGCTCCTCTATCACCGCACGAACAGGCAGTAAAGTTCTGTCATTTATTACAGCAGGTGCTGTCCCTTGGTCGTCAATCGGCTTTTCCTCGCCGTTCACCGTCATTATCGGATTTCCTATTTTTAAAACTATCGTTTTATCCGTTTCCGCCGCTGAGCATCCCGTCAGCATTAAATTAAACAGTAAGAATACAGATAATAAAAGTGATATTGTTTTCCTCATATTAATTCCTCCAATCATTCCGACAACGCACCTACAATTTTATGCGGAACATATAGCTCTTCAAGATTCTGAACATCTTCATCCGAAAGCGCAAACTCAAAAGCTCCTGCCGCATCATCAAAATATTTTGCTTTTGTCGCTCCTATATAGCATATTATCCTTTAAATGTCTAATACTTATATCGTATTGTCTGAAATGCCTTTTATGTATTTCTTGACATATTCAATAAATGCACTTGCGGCGGCGGAATAAACTTGATTTTTCTTCCATACCATCACCGACCCAAACTCCCGTTTTGGCGAAAGCGTAATAAATTTCAGTCCGTCAAATTTACTTTCAAGCTCTATGCTCAGCATTACACCCATTTTTTTACGCACCATAACCGCCGCATTGTAAAGCAAGTCATACACCGCAAAAACGTTTATTTCGTCAAACAAATCACCAAACCAATTTTTAATTTCGTCCTGCACAAGCCGCCTATGCGACATAAGCATGGGAATCCCTATCAAGTCCTCGGGCATAACAAAACCCTTTTTCGCTATTTCAAAATCCTCATGCACAAAAACTCCCCATACCTCTTTAATCGGAAACCGTATAAATTCGTATCGGCTTATATCAACAGAGTCGGATAATAAACCAACATCTAAAATTCCTCTTTCAAGCTTACTTTTTATAAGGTCTCCGTTTCCGCTGTAAAATTTAAAGCTTACATTTGGATTTTTCTCATTGAATTCGGATATTATATCCGCAAAAAATGAAAAGCTTTTAAATTCTCCGCTGCCAATCTCCAATTCTCCGCTCAATTCTTTTTCTTCAGACAATTCCTTTTTTGTCTTTTCCGCAAGCTCCACAATCTCCTGTGCTCTTCGTTTCAACAGCATACCGTCATTTGTAAGAACAATACTGTGACTGCTCCTTTCAAACAGCTTTACTCCCAGTTCTTCTTCAAGCTTCATTAATTGTCTTGACAATGTAGGCTGTGTAACATGTAAAAGCTGTGCGGCTTTTGTTATATTTCCCTCTCTTGACACCATAAGAAAATATTTTAAAACACGCAGTTCCATAAAAATCTCCGTTTCGTCATATTACTTACATAAAATTATATCACCGGCGAAACGCTTTGTCAACTTATTATTTACAGAAAACATGCTTTCCGATTTGCTTTATAACAGGTCTTGACCAAATCCAGCTTGATGTCGCCGTTACGGGATTGTAATAATATATCGCACCTCCCGACGGGTCCCAACCGTTCATCGCATCCGTTGCAGCTCTGTAGCACGATTCCTGTACAGGCTGATTTATCTGTCCGTCATCAACCGCAGTAAATGCGCCCTTTTGATACACCACTCCCGCTATTGTATTGGGAAACGATGAATGTTTTACTCTGTTCAGCACCACTGCGCCTACCGCAACCTGTCCCTCATAAGATTCCCCTCTCGCCTCTCCGTTTATAACCATCGCAAGAAGAGTATGGTCGTTTGAGCTGCTTGTAGATGACGATGATGTCGGCAAACCGATTTTCGCAAGCGTAGCATTTCCGCATATTCCGTCAGGCGTAAGTCCGTTCTTTCTCTGAAACGCCTTGACCGCCTCAGCCGTACGCCAGCCGTAAACTCCGTCCACGGTATATTTATAATAATCCCAATTTTTAAGCCTCGTCTGTATATTTATAACCTCCTGTCCTCTTGAGCCTATTTTGGATACAGCATAGGCATTCGTTCCGAATAATATCACAGCGGTTACAGACAACGCAGCCGCCAATGTTTTTATAAATTTCATTTCAATCTCCATTTCTCAAATATTTTCTGTTCCTATTTTTACCTTAATTTTAAATTTTAATACTTGTTTGCACTATTTTTCTTAAATCACAAAAAAATTATATCCTACATAATATGTTATTACAGGAGATATTATTCCTGAAAATAATAAAAAACGGAGTGATTTTATGGAAAATTCATGTTACGGCTGTTTAGGCTATGCCTATATTCCCATTCAGGAACTGGATAAAACAAACGAGCCGTGCAAAGCACTTGAAACAGGCACACTGTTTCCCGAGCTTGAACTGACAATGTGCGATTACGGCAAAATCTGCAAAGGCAAAGGAGGCTTGGGTTAATGGAAAACGCATCTTCAAAAAACACAATGCTGAAACAAATTCAATGCAACAACTTTGCTGCATATGATATGCTCCTATACTTAGATACCCATCCGAAGGATAAAAAAGCTTTTGAATTGTTTAAATGCTTTGTTGAGAAAACTAAGGCTCTTATCGGGGAGTATGAAAAAGAATACGGCCCGCTGTGCGCATTCAATACCGCCTCGCAGGAATCGTTTAATTGGCTCAATTCTCCATGGCCATGGGAAAAGGAGGGAAATAAATAATGTTCAGTTATAATAAATTCTTAGAGTTTCCGATTAAGATAAAGAATCCAAATCCAAGGCTTGCAAATATAGTTATAACTCAGTATGGTGGAACATATTTCATTTACTAAAGTACATTCGCATTAATTTATTTTTTTCGACAAATGCGAACTATCAATCGTGGTTTATTATCCTAATTTATTCTAAAATAAATTTGTACGGAGGAATATATCATGACTATAAGACAAGAGTTCTCTAACACACTAAAAATCAAAAGAAAGGAACAGCATCTTACACAGGAACAAGCGGCTGAAATTTTAAATATTTCGGTCAGATGGTATCAAAAGCTTGAATCACCCATTGAAAACGCAAAACCCGGTCTTGACACGGTTTGCAGACTGGCAAAGCTATGGAATGTTGATTTCGCCGCAATGCTGCACGATGACGAATATAATTAATGACTTACTTAAATAACAGACAAATAACTAAATATGTATTGGATTACGGATTTATAATGCACTTAAAGGGGACTTCATATTTCATCAGTGCTGTAAATGAATATATTAACGGCGAATTTACCCTTCAAAAAATTTATTATAAGCTTGCATTGCAGAATCATACCGAACCGCAAAACATTGAAAGATGTATAAGGTATTTTATACGTGAATCATTCAAAAACAAATCAGTAAAGCGCCTTTTCCCGTATTTTCGTACTGCTCCGCCGATAAAAGAAGTAATATCGGTTGTATCGGAAAAGATAAAATTAAACGCATAAAGCCGCAGACAACCGCCTGCGGCTTGTATAAATTTTATCATTTCATCAATAACTTCCCCAGCCGATACACGACCACACATGTCCAGAGCTTTATATCATTCAGCCCCAAATCGCCTTTATCATTCGT
>CAKSGG010000156.1 GCA_934454215.1 uncultured Clostridia bacterium | reverse complement strand
ACACTTAACAATTTTATAACGATAGGCGAAAAGCAGTATCATTACAGCGGTACGGATATGCTTGAATATCTTGGACGTGATGTAAAGGTAATTCTTGACGAGGACGAGGGTGAAGTGCTGGGAATAAGCCTGAGAAAAACAACGCAGGTTCTTGAAATTTCCGCAAATGATATTAAAAGCTACAGTAATTATACTTATGAATATTCAATAGGTGAAAACAGAACAAAGAAGATAAGCTTTAACGCCGACATGAGAATTGTATTTAACGGAGTAAATATGGAATACGACAAAAACCTTATGATTCCCAATGACGGAAAACTGAGATTTGTCGATTCAAACAGTGACGGAAAATATGATTTGCTTATAATTTATTCAGCAGTTATCTACAGAGTAAATTCATTTGCCGATGATGTGCTTACAGATAAAATAACAAACGGAAAATTTAATATTAACGGCAAAGATGTATTGTGCTTCAGAAACGGAGCGGCGGCAGGACTTGACGGAATTATAAAGGACACGTTTGTAAGAATAATGCCTGATAAAATGGATTATAAAACGATAAACGGTGCACTGATATTCATACCGAACTCCAATGCTCAAAACGTAAGACTTGAAATAGTATCATCGTCTTTGGCAGAGGGAGATATTCAGACTGTAAGCGGAGACGGACTGGAACTGCAAATAAACGAAAAATCGGAGCTTGTGAATAAAGAATACGATTATTCGGCGTATATTAAAAAGCTCATAGAGGCGGCAATAAAGGACGCTCCGAATGCGGGCAGCAAGGCAACTCTTTATCTTGATGAAAACGGAAATATTATTGACATGGAGTTTTCTTCAAAATACACGAGAACCAACGGATTCAGATACGGCTATCTTGTCAGCTTGGCGGCGGCTGAAAGCGGTGACGAAACTGTAATGGTAATTATAAATGAATCGGCGCAGAAACAGACATTTAATCTTGATTATAAGTTTGTACTTAACGGGAAGAAAACAACAATAGACGAACAAAAGAAACTGGCGGCAAATCAAACGACAAATACAGTTTTGTTTAATGCGGACGGAACTGTAAGACGGCAGCTTATAGGATATACTCTCGGCAAAAACGGAGAGCCGAACTGTATTTACTGCGCAAAGGATTATGCAAATGAATTTGTGCTTGATTCAAGCGGCGGCAATACGGAAATAAAAAATCCCGATTACAAAACGGCGGGATATATGGGATACGATAAATCAAATTTCTCACTTGACTATTCGAGCGGAAACGGCACGACGGTGTTCAGAACGGGGTTGAGACATCTGTATTCATTTAATACGGATACCGTGTCATTTGTTGTTCCGACAAATCCGTTAAAATATGAAAAATATAAGGTCAGGGCCGAAAATGGGAAAAATGCTCTTACATATGATAACGAGTATCCTATAAGAATTTATAATGTGGATGATGAATACAACATAGGCGCATTCGTGGTTGATAATTCCGCAGTGACGGTCAGCGAAAAGCAGGATTTCAATTCACCTGCTTACGGTGGCAGCGCACAGGCTACCGTTATAACGGGAATTAACATGGTATGGGACGATGATGAGGCAGACGTGGTAAAAAAGGTTACGGGAATAGCATTTGTATATAATCAGCAAAACACGACGGGACAGACAAAGGAGATTGAGCTGTCATGCGATGATTCAACATTAAAAGATACCGATACGATAGTACATAGCGGTAAAAAGCCTTTCGGAAATTTATCATGGGACGATGTTCGGGAAGGAGATGTTATTTTATACAGAACCGATAACGAGGGAAAGGTAAATGCGTTTGTTATCATGAACAGAGCAAGTGAAATGTTTGATTTAAACGGAAATGCTACTTGCTGGGCAGGAGTAAACAATCTTGAAGCAACCATTGCGGTAACATTATCAAAGGTTGTAAGTGTGAACAGTGACGGCAGTGTTATATTCTGCTGCGGTGAGGACGGAGATTATACAAAGTATTTTAAAGGCTCTACAAACGATATAATGCTTTATAATATGAAAACGAAGCATTATGAGGCAATAGCATCTTCCAAATTGCAGGAGGGAGATATAGCTTTCACACGTTCGTGGTGCGGAAGATTAAGAGAAGTAGTTGTCTACAGATAGGAGGCTGAATATGAAGAGAATAATAAGCCTTATAACGGCTTTGGTGATTTCATTATCCTTTGCGGCTGCAAATGCCGATGAAATCGGCAGCGGAAGCAAGTTGAAAAGAGATGAAATTATAAATTATGTTGTTTCAAATGGTATAAGTAAATCGGATAATACTGACCAAAACAGAGCCGTAACAAGAGGTGAAGCTGCCGGAATGCTGGGCAGAGCCATAGGCGTTGCAGATACGGCGACAAGGGTAAAATTCAATGACGTAGATGAAAATGACGTTAATTTCAGAGAAATTGCAGCTATGAACGAGCTTGGAATAATAACGGGCAGTGAGGGCAATTTCAGACCAAATGATACAATTACACGTCAGGAATTTGCGGTTATGCTTGAAAGAATATATAAATCGTATTTTGATATGTTCAACACCGATGAAAAGTATTACGATTTAATATATACGGATATGGGTCAAATCAGTGACTGGGCACTGCAAAGTGTAATAAATGTAAGCACAACGGGTATAATGACGGCACGTGAGGGAAAAAAGTTTGCACCGTTGGAAAAAGTGAATTTCTATGAGCTTTCATATGCGGCAAAAAATATTTACACAACAGTGTCAAAAAAATATGTTTATACCGTATCAGACACCGATACAGACCCTCAGAAGGAATTTAACATTTACCAAAAAGGGTATGAGGCAATTGCTGGAATGTCGGGCTTTGAAATGCTTGCAAGATTTAACGGTGCACCGGGCAGAATTTATGTTTCGAGAACAACTTCCAAACCGGCATATGAAAAAACAACGGGTAATGCAATTGACCCTGTTGCATTTGCAAGAATTATTAACCCAGAAGGTTATGTTGTTGCAAGAGTTGATTTAAACTATATCGAAAACGGCAAAATGGCGAAGATAATAAATATTCCCGACGGTTCGGCAGGTATATGGCAGATACAGGTTGTGAACGGACGTGACGATGATGTAATAGAAATCGGTATAAACGGAGCGTCAAGCTGGGGAGTAAGAGGAGCGCCGTATTTTAAAACTTCCGAAACCACTCCCAAAGAGATGTATTTCTGGACGCCGCAGAAGTTTACATCGGCAAATATTGCGTCAACATCGGGCTTTGTTATAAAAGATACCGATAATAACGTTGTGGCGTCGCCTACAGATGTAAATTTGACATATGCCAAAAAATCGGTAACGACATCAAATCTGAAATCGGATACGGTATATAAGCTGTGTTTGTCTGACATGAATAAACAGACCGTATGCGTAAGGGGCGTACCGAAATTAATGTCACCCACCGCAGAAATGGCGATGGATTTAAAGGGCGGATATGTGTATTCGGAGGACGGAATACAGTGTCACGGAGCGCTTGAAGCGAAGGCAAGAAATGCAATGCTAAAGCTTTACGACAGCCGAAATGGTGATTTTACGGTAATTGAGGACAGACCCGAGCAAAAGCCGCAGATAAGCTCAAACAAGCTTGCCGAAGCGGCGGGAATACAGGCAATTGATACGTTGTATAACACAATGGCAAATCAGTGTCTGATAAAAGAAAGCCCGTTTTTAGGCTCATTCATAGGTAAAGATTATCTTGACGGAACAAAGGAAATGCCGACATCATGCTGGGAAACCGACTTCAATAATGTGTATTTTTCGGGAACGTGGCATGATGCGGTATATACGATAAATTCCGAACTGAATTATTTTTACGGAGATGAAGCGCTGCGAGACAGAATAACTCTGTATTTTCTGTGGGCGGTATCGTCGCTTGAAGATATACACATAATGAGTGATAATCAAATCACCATTGCGGGTCATCATTATTATTACACACACTCAAACTTTTATCTTGAATACATAACGAAAGCATATTTTGACTTGCACAATTACATTGAACCCGAATATAACGATATAATTAAAGAGGGTATTGAGATAATGACGGACAAGATGATGCAGGCGAGAGGAAACGGTCCGTCAAACCAATATACTCACGGCGTTATTTCAGCGATGAATATGTATCTTGCGACGGGCGAGGAAAGATATCATACATTTTTCAAACGCGGTGTCAGAATAGCGACAAGCTACAATGACGACAAGGGCTATTGGGAAAATGTCGGTCAGGCACCTGCCGGATATTATATTGAGCAGGGTGGCTGTGACGGAAACTATGAGCATATGAACTGTACTTTCTTTTCAAGTTTTTGGGAGGAATACTGCAAGAGTGAAATGGCAGACCCTGAAACGGTTGACGTTATAGTGGATTCCATAAACAGAATGTTAAAATTTCACAGTCTGTTTGAGGGACATTTTATAAACGGACTTAACCCTGCATATACATCGCACTATACTTCAAGAACAGACTCGACAATGCAGAACCGAGGCGGACAGTTCAGCTATTCGGGACTTGCGGCGGATTTCCCTATTGCAAGAGCAATGTGGAATCACAGCGATTCGGGCGCAACATGGGGAAATCTGTTCCCGCATCTGATAGCTGATGAAGAAAGTGCGGAATCCGTAATAAATCAGATTTGGGATAAAGGCTACGGACATTATTATGATAATTCGACAAGAACAGGCGGCGGCAGCCCTATGTACTATAAAATGCTTGACAGAAACAAAATGGTTGAGCCATCGGCGCTGCCATGCGATTCCGAGCATGAAATATTCTCAGATAATCCGGGTATTGCGGCAATCAGCAACAACGGAATTTATACGGCTACATTCTATAACAGCACACGGGCAAATTCTGCTATGGCAAATATGAGCTATTACGGCGGCCCGTCGTTGGTGTCAAGCAAAAATACGGCAGGTGTTGTTTCGTCCGTTCGTCATACTTCCGTTACCGATGAGGGCGGAGTGGTATCGTCATCAGTTTACGGTATGACCGCAGAGGGTAATTTCTATGTAAGCGGAAAAGAGGCGCTGACCTTTGACTGGATTGAAGAAGGTAAAAAGTTCAGAACGTACGGTTCAATTCCGAATACACAGAAAACATTAAACTGGATTTATGAAATGACGGACGACGGAATAGTTATAACCGCAAAGGTTGACGGAGTAAAATCGGGTGATGATTTATGGCTGAATCTTCCGCTTACAAATCAAACCGCAGAAGGCTTTGAGCATAAAGACGAGGCGGGCAGGGTAACTATGTCATACAAAGGTGCACAAAGTATTATCGAATGGGATAATAAGCTTGAATATAAGCTGCTTGATACAACCGATAAAATTTCGGTAAAGAGACTTAGAATTAAGTTTCCGTCAAGCGGAGAGGTAAGCGTGAAGTTCACAACGGAGGGATAATACGAAAAAATAAGCGGTGCATTCTGTGACTTTCAAACACTTGAGGTATAAATATACATCGGCGTGTTTTCAAGCCGCAGTCTGCTTGCTTCTTTTTCCGTATTGAATTTATACCGCCGATTGCGGCGAAACGGAGGGATAATATGAAAAAATTTATTTCCGCATTTATTGCGGCTGCAATGTTTACGGGTATGGTGTCGGTAAGTGCTCAAACGCAGATAAATTATCTTGTTTCTATGCAGGATTTTGAAAGCTGTGATGTCGGAGCGATTGATGATGCAGGACTTGCGGAGCTGGGAATTATTGCAAAAACCGACGGTAAGGCTGAAATGTCGATAGTTGAAATCAACGGTAATAAAATGCTTGCCTATAAGCCGTCAAATACGGGAACGTCAATACAATTTCCGATAAGCTATGAACTGTCGGAAGATGAAAACGTTGTTATTGAATACGATTTTGAATCTGTTGCAACACAGTCAAACGGCAGTGATTCGTTTGATTCGCAGAATTGGGGAACAATCGGTTTAAATCCGTTTCAGCTTGCCGCCGGCGGCAACGGCAGACAATACGAAACATATACACGAACATACCCCGATTACCGAAAAACCTATTGTATATTTGATACACGCAATGCAATAGGCGGCTCAAATTACAAAGAGGGATATACGGGCGAGGGAATGTTTAGTGTAAAGACCGTATATGATTACGGGGAATATGTGAGAAATGCAAAATCACAGGACGCTATGCTCACAACTCTTACAAACAAGGCTTCAAATACCGTGCGTCTTACGGCAAACGGTCCGATAATATCCGAATCACTGCAAAATCTGACATTTGCAAATTCTAACGGTCAGGGCTTGGTTTACATAGACAACGTGAGAGTGTATACCGTACCCAAAATGCAGATAAAAACATCTTCGGTTGCGGATAATACCGAAAATGTTTTTATTGAAACCGATACATTGAATTTTGAATTTACAAATGAAATAGGGGATATATCGGGACTTGCGGTAAAAGCCGATGAAAAGCCGATAAAAAATTATACTGCCGATTTTGACGGGAAAAAGCTGACAATTAAATTTGACGGCACACTTGAATACGGCACCGTATATAATATCGACCTTTCTGAGGTTACTGACGATTTGGGTCAGAAAGTAAAAAATTCCTCAATTACATTTACAACAGAGCAAAAGCCGAATATTACGCTTGACAGTCTTGATACAAACACCGACAACGGCTTGCGCAGTGTTGGGGTGAAATTGAGTAATACAAGCGGCAATGCTGAAACCGTAAACGTTATTACGGCAATATACAGCGATAAGAACGTTTTGAAAAATACCGTTACGGCAACGGTAAGCATAGCCGCAAATTCATCAAGGGAGGTGCTGTGCGGAGTTATTGACAATCCCGAATATGCGGGCGGTACTGTTAAGACCTATATATGGAACACAAGCGGTACGCCGTATTTCAAAAGCATAACCAATAAAATAAATTAAATTTAAGGAGGCAAAAAACATGAAAAAAACTCTAAAAAGAACGTCGGCAATACTGGCGGCGGTAATGACTGTCACATCAATGGGGCTTACGGCTTTGGCGGATAATTATACGGATTCGGAGGTTTATTATAACGACTTTTCAAGCGGCGAGGTTAATTCTACTGCCGTAGCGGGAAGCGGAAGTAACGTGTATTTGGTAGATTTTTCAATCTCAAATATTGCAAGCAGGTATTTTGAGAATAACGCACCAACTGCCGAAATATCGGACGGAAAATTAAAGATAAAATCAAACGGCGGATATTATTTAAATTCGGGTCAGA
>CAKSGG010000155.1 GCA_934454215.1 uncultured Clostridia bacterium | reverse complement strand
CCCCCTATGGTTTTATTTTCATTATACCATAGGAGGCTCTTTTTTTCTATTGTCCGTTTTTACTGGTTCTGTTCATTATGACAGTCCCTTTTTAATGTCAGTTTTTAATTGCTTCCTTTGCCATATCAATAAGCTCTTCTTTTGTAAGTTTTCCGCCCATCTGCATCAGCGTATAGTGCATATCGTCGACGCTCCACATTGCGCTGCTTATTGTTTTCAGCTCAACCTCGTCTGAACCGTATGAAAATACAAGCTCGCCGCTTTCCTCGGCTTTTTTATCTTCCTCAGTCATTTCATAGTCGGGCGGAACAAATTTGTTTTCATAGCTGTGATAATAAATTGTAACTCCATCCTGTTCGTCTGCGAGCTCTGCGTAATTTTCCGACTGTGAGGTGTATTTTTCCTGACTGAAATATACTGTATCATCGTCCTTGCCGTAACGAAAATCAAATGATTTAAACTTTTCCATTGCGTCGTTATTTTCATCGGTAAGAGTATTATTGACAATGCTTCCGTTTATAAACTTGTATCCGTTTTCAAATTCGTCTATAAGAGTGGGGGTATAGCCGCAGTCTTTTAAGCATTGCTCTGCGGTCGGCATGGTTTTGTAATCATTGAGTGCATTTGATGAGCTGAACCAGCCTTTAATCAGCCCTCCCGTTGCCGCATATACTCCTACACTGAATACCATTACCGCCGCAGCGGCTATTGCTATAAATTTTCTTTTTGACATATTTACATTCTTCCTTTCACCGTATTTTAATGTTCTGTCCTTAATCCTGTCTTTCATACCGTCGGGTACGTTCATTTTTTCAATTGCTTTTACATAATCATTGCTATTCATGTTTATTAATCCTCCAATTCAAAACGTAATTGCTCTCTGGCATATTGCAGGCGCTTTTTTGCTGCCGATTCCGATATTTTAAGTATTTCGGCAAGCTCCTTGATTTTATATCCCTCAATATAGTGAAGATGTAAAATTGTTTTATACTTTAACGGCAGCCGCATGACGCTTTCCATTATTTCAAAATCGTTATTGTCGGCCGCAGCCGCATCCAAATCATCAATATTGACATAGTTATTTCTTTTTCGGAAACGATACATACTGTTGCACACATTTGTCGCTACACGTATGAGCCATGCTTTGCGGTGCTCCTCATTTTTAAATTCGGGAGCTTTCGTTATGTATTTCAGCATGGTTTCGGATACTGCGTCCTCTGCGTCCGCATTACTGCAAAGAATTGTGAAGCATAATTTAAAAAGCATATTAAAATAATTTTCCAAAACATATTCCGTTTCTTCAGCCGGCCGCACTGAAAAACGCTGCATCGCTATCAACCCCTTTCACTATTAACACGCACAGGACATATAAAAGGTGATAAAAATAAAAAAGGTATTTTAAAAAAATACCCTTTTTGATAATTAATATACAAATTCAAATTCCAAATCGCCGATTTTTACAATCTGTCCTTCCTGTATTCCCATATTGATAAGCTCCTCAATTACACCCTTGTTAAGAAGTGCACGCTGGAAGTAGGCGAGTGATTCGTTATCGGAGAAGTTTACGCTTCCGCCGACTGCTTCAATCCATGAACCCTCAACAATAAAGTATTCGTTTTCACGTCTTACCGTAAAGCCGTCATCGTTCATATCAAATTCTTCTTCAATATCCGCTTCAGGTTCAAAAATCTGTATCGGCGGCAGCTTTGAAAGCTCTTCATAAACTTTTTGCATAAGCTCGTCCACGCCCGCACCTGTTGCCGCTGAAATGGGATATACCTCATATCCCCGTTTTTTCATTTCCGCAAGAAATTCATTATATACATTTTCGTCCTGAATTATATCTGTTTTGTTTGCGGCGATAATCTGCGGTCTGTCCTCAAGCGACATATCATACTTTGATAGCTCTGAATTGATTATGCCAAAATCTTCAATAGGATTTCTGCCCTCAATTGACGAAACATCGACAACATGAATTAAAATTCTTGTTCGTTCTATATGGCGCAGAAATTCATGCCCCAAGCCTACGCCTTCGCTTGCGCCCTCTATGATTCCGGGTATATCCGCAAGAACAAAGCTTCTGTGGTCGCCCAAATCGACAACGCCGAGATTTGGTTCAAGCGTTGTGAAGTGATAGTTTGCAATTTTAGGGTCTGCCTTTGTTGTTCTTGAAAGAATTGTCGATTTACCGACATTCGGAAATCCCACCAAGCCGACATCTGCAAGCAGTTTTAATTCAAGAATTATTTCTCTTTCATCTCCGGGCTGGCCGTTCTTTGCAAAGTTCGGAGTCTGACGTACAGCGGTAGCAAAATGGTCGTTGCCCCAGCCTCCATTGCCGCCCCGTGCAAGAATATAATCTTTATCGGGAGTGGATAAGTCGGCAATAATTCTGCCGCTTTTTGCGTCTTTTACAATTGTACCCTGCGGTACGCTGATTATAATATCATCGCCCGACCTGCCCTTTCTGCGGCGGCGCATACCGTCCTCACCGTTTTGAGCCGCATACTTTCTTTTATATTTAAAATCCATAAGAGTTGTCATTCCGAGTTCAACCCTGAAAACCACATTGCCGCCCTTACCGCCGTCGCCGCCGTCGGGACCGCCTGCGGCAATGTATTTTTCACGTCTGAATGAAATGGCACCGTTGCCGCCCTTGCCTGCTTTTATAAAAATTTTTGCTTTATCTATAAACATAATATCACCTTCTTCATTCTTTATTTTGTCTTTTTATGCCGTTCTTTATCCGATAAAAAAAGCCGCCGCAGCTGCGACAGCTCTTTTAAATTAATCGGCATAAACACTACACTGTTTTCTGTCTCTGCCTTTTCTTTCAAATTTTACTCTGCCGTCTATCAGAGCGAATAGGGTATCATCGCTTCCGATGCCAACATTGTTGCCCGGATGGATTTTTGTACCTCTCTGTCTTACAAGAATGTTACCGGCTAATACAAACTGACCGTCAGCACGCTTTGCGCCGAGTCTCTTCGATTCGCTGTCACGACCGTTCTTTGTACTACCCATACCTTTCTTATGAGCCATTTAAAACACCTCGATTCTAAATAATGTGATTAAGCGTTAATTTTTGTAATTTCTACCTTCGTGAAAGGCTGTCTGTGACCCTTCTTACGTCTGTAGTTCTTCTTTCTCTTCATCTTATAAACGTAAATCTTCTTAGCTTTGCCGTTTTTAACAACCTTAGCCTCAACCGTTGCTCCCTCAACTGTCGGAGCGCCAACCTTTACGTCTTCGCCGTTGCCTGCCATAAGAACCTGATCGAAAGTTACGGCAGCACCTTCTTCTGCGTCAAGCTTCTCTACAAAAAGAGTATCGCCCTCAGCAACCTTGTACTGCTTACCGCCTGTTACTATAATTGCGTACATATCTGAACACCTCCTGTTATTTATTCGAGGACTCGCTATCATAGGCACTCGCAGTGAGTTTGAAAACCTAATCTATGCGGTCACCGTAAAATTATATCAGATAATATATTATTTGTCAATACTTTTTTGAAAATTAATTTTAATATTTTACTGCTTTGTAAAGTAATATGTTTGGCTCATTCCTGAGGCGTAGTGATTAATAATATCAACAACTATCATATCATCTTTAAATTTAAGAGTGTAATCGGCAGGGTCATATCGGTCATAGACAACTATATTTTGATATCCTTTGCCGACTGCGGTAGATGAATCGGTAAAGTATAAGCTGTCAAAATAGCATATAACACGCCGCCAGCCTGCTCTTACATCTAACGAAAGCGACAGATTTTTGCCGTCAATGCGTTTAATTTCCATGTATCCGGTTGACAGCCCGTTTTTATAACTGGGGTTATAACATTCCCATATACCGAGATACTTGCTGTAATCAATACTGCTGTTTTGCGATTGTTCCCATTTTTGTATACGCTGCTTTGAACTGTCAAGATAGCCAAGAGCATAATTTTGCTGACCTGAATTCATGCTGCCCCAATTGGCATCGCAGAACCATTGGAATTCATCTCTTGCTTCATAGTAAAGTCCGCGGTTGAAATAATTTATACCCTTTGCCATTCCGTTGTCAAAGTCTTTTGTTGTCATTGCAGAGACTGAAAGCGGAACAATTGACATTATTCCAATCAGTATTGCGCTTAAAAATTTTTTCATAATTAAGTCCTTTCATTACATTAATTTTTGAAGTCTTTCATTTACTGCAAGCAAAAATTCTTCGGTATCTACCTTTTGAATGTTATCAAGCTTTGAAAGCGCCGCAAGGTCGCCTGTCATAACGCCCTCTTCTATTGTCTGAATTGTTGCTTTTTCAAGATTGTCGGCAAATTTCATAAGCTCGGGAAGCTCGTCAAGCTCGCCTCTCTTACGCAGTGCGCCTGTCCATGCAAACAGCGTTGCAACCGAGTTGGTTGATGTTTTTTCGCCTTTCAAATGCTTGTAATAATGGCGCTGAACCGTTCCGTGAGCGGCTTCGTATTCATAGATTCCGTCGGGAGAAACAAGTACCGATGTCATCATTGCAAGTGAGCCGTATGCCGTTGCAACCATATCTGACATAACATCGCCATCATAGTTTTTGCATGCCCAGATATATCCGCCCTCGGAACGGATAACTCTTGCTACAGCGTCATCTATAAGTGTATAGAAATACTCAATTCCCGCAACGTCAAATTTTTCTTTGTATTCCGCATCGAATATTTCCTGGAAAATATCTTTGAAACGGTGGTCGTATTTCTTTGAGATTGTGTCCTTTGTCGCAAACCATAAATCTTTCTTTGCATCAAGCGCAAAGTTAAAGCAGGCTCTTGCAAATGAAGCGATTGAATCGTCACGGTTATGAAGACCTTGAATAATTCCGTCTCCCTCGGTAAATTCATGAATTGTTTCTCTTATTTCGTTGCCGTCCTTATCGGTGCATACAAGCTCTGCCTTTGAACCCTTTTTAACCTGCATTTCAACATTTTTGTAAACATCTCCGTAAGCGTGACGGGCAATGGTTATAGGTTTTGTCCATGTCGGAATGTATGGAGTGATACCCTTTACAAGAATGGGAGTTCTGAATACTGTTCCATCGAGTATGGCACGGATAGTACCGTTAGGCGATTTCCACATCTCTTTTAAGTTGTATTCGGGCATTCTTGCAGCATTAGGAGTAATTGTAGCGCATTTAACTGCCACTCCGTATTTCTTTGTTGCCTCTGCGCTATCGAATGTGACTTGGTCGTTTGTTTCGTTTCTGTGAACAAGACCGAGGTCATAATATTCTGTTTTAAGGTCGATATACGGTGTAAGAAGAATATCCTTTATCATCTGCCAGATGATTCTGGTCATTTCATCTCCGTCCATTTCAACCAACGGTGTTTTCATCTGAATTTTTGCCATATTAATTCAATCCCTTCAAAAAATTTCTCATAATATATAATATCATATAAATGTTAAAAAATCAAGCCGTAAAATATATTTCCGTCAACTTGCAGTAACGGCGTTTAAGTATATGTTTCTTAATATGTAAAAAGTGCAGTTGAATTTATGATGTATAATGTGGTATAATTAATTGTAATTATCTTATATTTAGGAAGTGATTTGATTGAAGCTGCCCGAAATTTTTAAAAAGCGAATGAAAGCCATGCTTGGTGATGAATATGAAGGCTTTATAAAATCGTATGATGAAACTCCTGTATTTACGGGAATCAGAATCAATACAATGAAACGTGATGCGGATAAATATATTTTTGATAAATTCGGTTCTTTGCCCCCTGTACCGTGGTGCGAAAGCGGTTTTTATGCGGATAAATCGCAAATATCGGGAAATCACCCATATCATATCGGAGGGATGTTTTATTTTCAGGAGCCGTCTGCAATGGCTGCCGCTGCGGCTCTGCCGGTGAATGAAGGGGATTTTGTTCTTGATTTATGTGCCGCTCCGGGCGGAAAATCGACGCAGGCAGGGGCAAAGCTCAATAATACGGGATTGCTTGTTTCAAACGAAATAATAAAAAAGCGTGCGGATATATTATCGGAAAATATTGAACGGTTCGGATTTAAAAATACCGTTGTGACTAATGAAACACCGCAGAGACTGTGCGAAAAGTATCCCGAATTTTTTGACAAAATAATAGTTGACGTACCGTGCAGCGGTGAGGGAATGTTCAGAAAAGAGCCGCAGGCGGTGACGGAATGGAGCGAAGAACACGTCATGTCATGCGCCGCAAGACAAAGGAATATTCTTGAATGTGCGGTAAAAATGCTTAAAAAAGGAGGAATACTCCTTTATTCAACATGTACGTTCTCGATAGAGGAAAACGAGGAAAACGCCGAATATATTATAAAAAATCTCGGGCTTACACAAGTGCCGGTTCAGCTTAACGGCGTATGCGGCGGTATAAATATGCCGTATGCGGTGAGACTGTTTCCGCATAAACAGAATGGTGAAGGGCATTTTGCGGCACTTTTCCGAAAGGATTTCGGAGGTGAAAACACTGCACCTTTAAAAGCAAAGCCGCAAAAAAATGCGGAAGCTGAAAAGCTGTACCGTGAATTTGAAAAAGCTGCAATGAACATTAAGCTTGACGGCGCATTTTATTTGTTCGGCAGTAAATTGTATCTCATGCCTTTTGAGTTTGATTTCGATAAGATAAAGGTCGTGCGTCTTGGATTGCTTTTGGGAGAGTGCAAAAAGAATAGGTTTGAACCATCTCATGCACTTGTTCTCGCACTTGAAAAAAATGATTTTAAAAATACGGTTGAGCCGAATGATGATGAGCTTAAAGCATTTTTACACGGCAATGTTATTCCGTGTGATAAAAACGGATACACAGCTGTGCTTGCCGACGGTTTTCCGATAGGGTGGGGGAAGGCATCATGCGGAGTGCTGAAAAATCATTTTCCCAAATATTTGAGATTAGCATGACAGCAGACTGCCGAATCGAACCAGTACCAAATCTTTTCCCATAACGGCTATGTTTTCCCATGGTATTACCGCCTCGCCGCCGAACGGCAGCGGTAATACTCCGCCGTGTTTTTTTATAATCAGAGCCTTTATATTGCCGCTTTCAGCATCTATTTCGATGTCCTTTACAATTCCTATTCTTTCGGCGGTATCGATGTTTATAACTTCTCTGTTTCTGAAACTACAGCTTCTGAACATATTTAAATCCTTTCATTTTCTGTATTTTTATAATTTGACTTTTACTGAATTCTATGAAATAATTTCAGATAAAATACATGTATATGTAAATTATTATAGCTAAAAGTCATATAATCAGTTAAAATTGTACAAATTATCCAAAAGGCAAGAAATGGGCTTGACAAAGGAGGGAGGATATGGTATACTAAACGAGCTGTCCGA
>CAKSGG010000154.1 GCA_934454215.1 uncultured Clostridia bacterium | reverse complement strand
AAGGAGAGGGGTTATTATCTGCTTTTGAAAGGCAAAATGTCATATGACGGGAAAAACTTAACCGTCGGTGATTCAAATATAGCCGACAGCGCATATCAGTTAAAGCTTGAAAATACAGAACCGGTGACGAAAGGTAAAGTATATATAAATACTCCGCAAAACGGATGTGTTGCATTGAAGAGTGTTAAGCTTGAAAGACCGTCAACGAAAAAATCCGTAAATAATTTTTATTTGGGATTGAATAATTTTACTGCCGGAGATATTTCGATGAGTGCTTTAAACAATGCCGGCTGGTATGCTGTCAGTGATGACGGTAATTCGGTTCTTGATGTTGATGCTAATAAGGGTAATGCCTTGAAGCTTAACGGAAACAGCGCATCGCTGCGTTATGACGGTGCGGAATTTTCGGGAGACTATACGATTAATTTAAAGGCTTTTGTGGGCTACAATAACATAAATTATTACTTCAATTATAAAGACAGCGATAATTATTACAGACTGTATCAAAGCGGCGTAGAACAAAACAATCCCGTAAAATTATTCAAAGTGTATAACGGAACAGAGATACCGATTGCGACAGGCATAAGACCGAACTATCCTATTGATTCATCGACGAAAATAAAGCTTACAAATAATACGGACGGAAGTCTTACAATAGACATAACTGGAATAACTAATGATAATAACGGCGAGTTTACGTATACGGACAGCGATAATCCGATTAAAGGCGGTAAAATATACATTTCAACACAGTGGGGAGGTTCGCTTAAGGTTAATTATATTAACGTGTATCCCACCGCTTATGCGGAAAATCCGTCGGATATAACGTTTGACGTATATGTAAACGGAGAAAAAGCGGAGGGAGATACAATCGCAAAGGGCGCTGTAAGCATAGGTATGCCGAAAAAATATGCAGGCTTACAGAATAAAGTTATTGCCGTGTTATATGACAACTATCAGATGAAGAATATAAAAGTAATGGAGGCTTCCGACTTTTGGAGCAAGGATTCAATCGAAGTGTTTGATACAACAGATTGCTCGGACAATGCGGAAATGTCAATTATGATGTGGAATTCGTTCGGTGAAATCAGACCGATTCTTAAAAATGCGGTTAAAAAGACAATAAAATGAAAAAGTATGTTTTAATATTATCAATATTGTTCATGCTCGGCGGTACGGTGTATGCGGAGGAAACTCCGCATACAGTGCTGCATATTAACAGCGACACTGTTGATGAATTTTTTGAAAAGGCAGAAACATCGGAAAACAGTGCGCAGATAGGCGGCTGTATTGTTACGTATGATTCCGTAACCGAGTGTGATTTGTATATTGCATTTTATAAAAATGAATCGCTTTGCGGAATCAGCAAAACGGAATTGAGCATAAACATCGGAAACAATTATTTCAATGCAGATATAGAATCGCCGCAGAGATATAAAGAGTGCGATGTGCGCTATTATCTTTGGGACAAGGATATGGCGGTAATTACAAATGATACGGAGTTTTACAGATTAAAGGATTTCAGCGACAAATATGAGCCTTATTATCCTATGATTACCGCATCTCAAAAAACAGCGGAGGAAATATACAACGCTACCGTATCGACAGAATTTGAACTAACCGAAAAACAGCGGTCGGCGAGAATGAGTGTTGTTGAGATGTATAAAAATGCGGGAATTGATGTGACAAGAGGAGTGAATAATCTTGCTTATAATATATTCAGTATTCCGACATCATGGTCTGAATTAACGCCTAAATCGCTTACGGGAGAATATGAACAGGCATTTTCCGTTGACGCTTGCTTTAACAGAAAAATTCCAAAAACAGCTCCCGAGGTTAAATTGAATGAAGATGTTATTGATTTGTCGGATTTTCATTTGGCTGTTATAAATACCGATGAGCAGACAGGCGGACAGGGAACGGGAATAGCAAGAATAATTGCAGACAGGGAAGACCCTGTTATGTCAATTGCCGCAATCTGGAGCTCGGACGTAATATATATTCAAAATTACTATAAGCGCCGTATTCCGCAGAATGTTGACAGATTGCTGAACAATAATCCATCTGCCGACCGTCATGCAATATTTATTGACGATGAAACGAAGACGGGTGTTCATACATTTAAAACAGTTCCGCCGAACGGCAGATTTCCGTATGATATAAATTCGGGCAGACTACCGAATTATGATATACGGGGGCTTGCGGCAGGCAATGTGTTCGATTTAACCGGAATAGGTGCCGAGGGTAAAAGCGGAGTATATGCAGCATATGTATTGGCTGACGGTATGACGATAAAAGCAAATGAAATCAATAACCCTGATACAATGATTGAACACGCTTTGAGCGGAGCGGTTAATCCCGTTATGTACGGCGTTGTATATCCTGCAATGGCAAGCGATGCGGGCGGAATAAATGATAATTCAAATTTCGGCGCTGTTCCTGAGGGGGGATTAATAAGGCTTGACAAAAAAATTGATTTGACATCGCTTTATAATAGTGGTAAAATAAGCTTGCCGGCATATAAGATTTTGAAAGCGATGCAGGAATACGGAATGTATAATGTCGACCGTACATCAAACGGCAAGGGTAAGGGCGTTATGCTTTATACCTCCACGTCGGCGCAGGATTGGCTGAATGCCTCCGATGAAAGCTTTAATGTACCGTTTATGAACGGCGTTCAGGGCTATAACAGCGTCATGAGCGAAATAAAAGCATTTTTTGAGGGGAACGATTATTTCGGAATAGAAAAGCCGAGCCTGTTTGTGACTATTCCCGTTGTGAAATATGCCGAGCTTGATTTGGACAATAACGGAATAATTGACGAAAACGATATGCTTGCGGCGCAAAGCGGTCAACGTGATATTAACTGCGACGGAAAATTTGACGTTAAGGACATACAGGCGTATGAAAGCTATTTTGCCGATAAAGCACCGCATATGAATGATGATGATTTCTGTACCGTAACAATTGCCGATAATGACAAATATAACGGTAAAATATTACTTAACGGAGCAGTGACAGGAAATGAAGAAACGTCTTACAAGGTGAAAAAGGATTCGTTTGTGACGATATATTCGGCGGGGAATTACGGACTTGAATTTAACTCATGGACGGGTGATTTTCAAAATATTACCGACGATACCGTTACCGTGAAATTAACAGGTGACATTACGATTGGTGCAAGATACAAAAAGAAAAACACATATAATCTCGATTTGAATATAATCGGAAATGGAAGTGTGACGGTAAGCACCGACGGAGTTCATTATAAAGCGCCGTCGGACAATTATCCCGAAAATACTCTGCTATATTTAAAAGCAGTTCCCGAAGACGGATATATTCTGAAAAAATGGGACGGCGACGCAGACGGAGTATCAAATATACACAGGCTGATAATAGACAGGGATATGAATATTAATGCGTATTTTGCCGAGGGCTATACCGAAAATTACTCAAATGATAATTGGGAGTGTATTACGCAAGGACTTCCGAACGGTGCGTTCTCAATCGGCGAAGGAAAAATAAGCTTTAATTACAGTTCGTTTGAATATTCGCTCGTATTGATTAACAAGAAAATTTTTCTTGGCGGAAACTGGGAAATCAATGCGGCCGCAAACAGTACTGTAAACATCGGCGGGAATCATGGTGCAAAGCTTGTATTTGCGTATGCTGATAACAAAAATTACTGTTATTTTTATGTCAGCGAGGACGGAAACAATATAAAGCTTTGCAGACTGAATGACGGGAAATTATCTGTTATAAGCGAATACGGCGGTTCTCTGCAAAGCGGAAACACTATTTTTAATGCGTATCCGTTAAATATAAAAATAATATGCGAAAACGGTAAATTAAGTATTTACGGATTTAAAAATAACGATAAGATTACATATTTTGAAAATATAAGCGGAGCATACTGCGGATATTTCGGCTTGGGTGCCGTTAATCACGGATATATGTATTTTAATAATATATATGCCCAAAGCGGTATAACGGAGGAAGTTTATACGGAATATGACGGAGAATGGGCGGCGGTTTACGGACGCGGCTTGCAGGGAGAACCTGTTTCGATAAGTCTTAGTGATGAGAATAATATTTATTATGCGGCTCAGCAGAGGGCGGATAATAACGGTTTTTATATGTTCAGGTTCAGAACAGACAGCGTTTCGGAAAACTCCGTACTTAAAATTAATATCGGAAAAGGCGGTACTTATACCGCAAAATGGCAGAATGGAGGAACAGAATGAAAAAATTAAATTCTTTATTTATAATAACGGCAATGGTTTTGTCAATGCTGTGCGGATTTGCTTCCGCATCGGCGAGCGAAATAACGGCACAGCTAAACAGCGTAACGGATAACGTATATGTCGAGGGAAAGTTTGACGACGGAGAGTACAAAATAGGTGACTGTGTTACAGCCATTATGAAAAAAGGCAATAATGCAGATGACATACAATATGTTTCGCAGTCAAGAATTAACAGCGACGGTACTTATTCGGCAAAATTCCGCATTGACAGTACAATAAATGTCAGCGATTATATATGGCTGATAAGAGCGGGAGACACTGTTGTGAATACTCCGCTGACAATCAGAACGGAAAGCCTGTATAAGGCGGATATTGAACTTGTTGATGAAAACGGCGGAATATTAAATATGCTCAATGACAGTAAGGCAAGCGTTAAATTCGACATAAAAAATTATTTTGATGATGAAACGAAATTTAAGGGAATTATATCATTTTACGGCTCGGATGATAAGCTTTTGGGAGTGAAAACGGAGGACATCACCGCCGCATATAACGACTGCGAGGTCAGAATGGAAGGCGTGGATATTCCTGAAGGTACGGTATATGCAAAGGGAATGTTATGGAGCAGTTTTTCGGTTATGACGGCAATAGGTTCGGCTGATAAAAACAGCACTGACGACTACGATAAGGACGCATATTTGTTCTGCTTCGGGGATTCGCTGGGGCATGTGCAGAAGGACGGAGGAGTTCAGCAGGGCTGGTCGTATTACTGCAAAGATTTTGTAAACCTTGACCCAAGTCATATATATTACAATTGCTACAGCGGCTGGACCATGAGAGACGCTCTTGTAAGCAGCTGGCCGCAGTCATATAAGAGCAGCGTGCCGGAAATGGAGCGTATCAAACAGGAAAACCCGAATGCGAAAATATATGCGATAATCAACATGGGAACAAACGATTATTTCTGGAAAGATGGTTTTGTGCTTTATGATGATTATAAAAATAATCTGAAAAGACTGTATAACGGCTACGGAGTAATTACAGATGAAACATACGATTACAGAGGTGATACGGTAACGAATAATTACAGACCGATTGACCTTGCCGATGCGCAGAACTGTGAAATAACGGTAAAGGGTCTGAAAGATTTCGATGCGGATTTAATACTTATTACACCTGCGTCGAATGTAAAGACCGCAGCCGAAAACGCACACGTAAACAATGCAGGCAAAAAAATGAGAGAGGCTGCCTATGAAGATAAAACAGACAGTATATACTGTGCGGATATATATACTCCGTCATACGATTTATTCTATAATAAGCTCGGAATGGAAAAAGCGAGAGAAACATATACAAAGTCGGTAACGTGGTATAAGGAATTTTACGGCGACGGAGGAACTGTTGAAAATGTTGACGGAATAGGCAATAAGGTATATAAAATCGGAGAAAATTCATATCAGACCGATTATCTGCATTACAACCCCAAGGGTGCGGAATATGTTGCGGAATTAATTTTCGGCGCAATAAAGGATACGGACTCGAATTTGAAATATTATATAAAATAAAAATCAAGACTATTGCTGCATTGCGGCAATAGTCATTTATGTAAAATTATGAAAGGAGTTAATAATTGATGATAAAGCTTATTATTGCCGATGATGAAGAATTAATCAGAAAAAGGCTGACCAAATGTATACCGTGGAACGAAATGGGATATGAGATAGCCGCCGAAGTCTCCGACGGTGAAGAGCTGTGGGACAAAATCGCAGAATACAAGCCGGACGCTGTGCTCACCGATGTAAGAATGCCCGGAATAGACGGACTTGAGGTTTTGGATATGGCTCGTAAATTCGGGCTTGACACGCAGTTTGTTATTATAAGCGGATATAAGGATTTTGAATATGTGCAAAAGGGCGTTGACGCAGGGATATTTGCGTACGTTTTAAAGCCGATAGACAAAGCTAAAATTATAGAACGGTTTGAAAAATTGGCAACGGTTATAAATGAAAGCAAAAAGAAGCATAGGGAGAAAAAGGAAATGCTTCTCAGGCTCATAAAGGATATGAATGATGCGGAATTTGAGGCTGACGAGGACTTTTTCAAAGAAGGCGGGGCAATAATAAGAATATACGGAGATGAAGTGAATAATGACGTAACAGGGCTTATTAAAATGTGCCTTGACGAGATACTTGTCAATTACTATATAATTGATGACAGGGAAAAATATATTACGGTGTTTTATGACGGCTCGGCGGAAAGCGTGCTTGAACAGCAGGCACTGGATTTATTTTACTGCATAAACGATAATATAAGCGACATTGATAAAAACGGAGCTGTTTCGGTGTATTATACAAATACGTTTTTCAGTAAGACGGATTTTATAGAAGCCTTCGGAATAATTAAAAATACCGAATTGCAGCGCATATATATCGGCAAAAAGGTTTTAAGACAGATACATGAAAAATATGACGAGCCGATAAAACAGGACAGCTTTATTATGAGCGACGATACGGAAGAAAAGCTTATAAAATATATAAGAAATTTTGATTTTGAACAGGTAAAAACGGAATTTGAAAAGCTTCCGCTGCACGGCTTAACATATAATAATGCGAAAACAACCTGTTTTTTGTTTATTAATTCGGTATACAGGATTTTAAGCGGAATGCAGCAGTCGCCTATGATAAAAATAATATTTAAAGATTTTCTGGATATGTTTGACGAATGTGAATTTATAGATACCATGCAGCAGTGCGTTATAAACTGTATAGACAGGCTCGGCGACGGCTTATCGGATAACGGACGCAGAGAGGACGGATATATAATTAATAAGGCGCTGAAATATATAAACGAAAATCTGCACAGAGATATATCCCTCAATGATGTGGCGGAGGTTCTGGAGGTAAGCTACGGTTATATGAGCAGACTGCTCAATAACGGAAAATACGGAGGATTTGTGGTTTATCTGCGTGAAAAGAGAATACAAAAAGCGAAAGAGCTTCTGAAAAATACAAATAAAAAAATATATGAAATTGCCGCAGATACGGGATTTAAAAGTACAAGATATTTTTCGGAAACGTTTAAAAAGCAGGTTGGTATGACGC
>CAKSGG010000153.1 GCA_934454215.1 uncultured Clostridia bacterium | reverse complement strand
GCGAGAGATAAGACATCATCACATACAGCTCGCTCAATTAAAGATAACTTATTATTTTGATTTTTTAATATTTCCTCCAAAGCCTTTATAATCTGTTCATCTGTCATTTTGTATCACTCCAATTCTCGATATCTTTAACAAGCTCATTGGCGCATTTTCTGCATAAACAAATAGCAGTATTTTGATAAGCCTTTTTGAATATATTTTTCTCTTTTACTGCATAACCACAGCTACAACAGAGCATATATTTTTCTCGTTCTGTCATTTTGTATCACTCCTTTTAATCCAGCTTAATATAAACACCACTTCTGACACTTTTTGTTCCTATGATGTAAGCTACTTCAGCAATTGTAACTCCTGCATCGTCTCCGTAGTTGTCTTCGGGGTAAAGCACGGTTACAACTTCATCTTCGGGAAATTTTTCAAGTACTTTTTTTAATTCACCAACTGTCATTTTGTATCACTCCTCATTTTCCACTTTCATTCACAAATATCCCGTTCCAAATATCCTCAAAATTTCGCTTTGAATAATCAATTTTTATGCGTTTTTCTCGGCACATTTGATTTAATGCTCTTACGCACGGGTGCCCGTATGAATTATCTTCGCAATAATCACACATAATGCCGTAGCCGCATTGACCATATGCATCTGAAGAATCTGTCCATTCTTTATTCGACCACTTTTGAAATGCGTTTTCCCAGTTCCGCTTTTGCTTATCTACTTTACTATGCTTGGGAGCGCTTTCAATTGCATTTCCAAATATGTCTATTTGTGCGTTCATCTCTCCACCTCCAACAACTCGGGATTGTCGTGAATATTGCCAACTACCATTGAAATATCCCAGTCACAATCATTAAACGGCATAAGTTCATCGCTTACTTTAATATTCCAGCAATAATCGTTTGCATTCCATACAACAACACCATAATCTTCAGCAGTATGTGAATATCCCCAAGTATCATCATAATCTGAATACCACTTAACTATATCCCCTTCAAACAATAATTTATCATTGGCATATTTTCTTCCTGTACATTGTCCGACTGTTTCGGGGATAACTTCAATCATCTGTATGCATTTTGCTAAATTGTACTCATTAACAGAAAATGCATTTGCGTTAGGGTGTATGTAATACTTGCCATATTGGTCAATGATTAAATCACCATATATCCACTCGCCGTTATCTTTTCTCTTTCCCTTGCATATGTATCTGTTATTCATTTGCTTGGCCTCCTGCGATATTCTTTTTCCATTGCCTTAAACTTTTGACGTGTGTTTGCCCAGTCCCGATTTTTCCAAAGCCATTTTATACAGAAAAAGTAATATTTAATCTTATTCATTTGTCGCACCGCCTCCATTGGATAAAATTTCACAACACATTGTATGTCGGTTTTCGTCATCATCTACTTCACAACGGTCATAAAACGGACAATATTTGCACATTGATTTCCGTCTTGTGTTCTCACATCTTAATATAACTTCCACAAATTCGACCAAATCGTCATAAGTTATTGTCATCACTCTGCACCGCCTTTCAATGCTCTTTCTGCAGATTCTTTGGTTAAGAATACTGTTTTACCCCAATCTTTCAAAACTCGCTCCAAGTTCAAAAAAGTCAGTTTAGTCTTTTTTATAGAGCGAAAATATTCTCTTGTAATCTTTACTCTTTTTTCAACAATCATATAAATTGTATCACCAACCTTAACAGGCGGTACAATTACGCCGTTTTCAAGCAAATAATCGGCTATGCTTTCAGCTCTTACACCATCATTTTCTTTGTTTCCCCAATTTTCCAACAACGCAATCAATCTTTCTTTTTCACCGTTCATTTTCGTCTACCTCCTAAATTTTGACGGGCAATATGAATTGTCAATAACATTGGATTTTGATTTTTCAAATTCTTTTTTTGAATATTCAACAAACCAATTCATATCATTATCTTTTAATAGAACATTTCGACCCGTGAAAATTAAATTATTACACTTGTTTAATGTGCGATATTGACGCGTTTCGTTATTTGTAACCAGTACCCATTGTTTCAGATATTGATTAAATTCAAAATATCCGAAACAGAATTTATTTGACAGCGGCTCATTGTATGAAAAAACATCGTATTCAAACGGTAAATAATCACTATCTTTTAATTTAATACCTGTACATCTGCAAAGTGTGTACGGATTTGTTTCGTAATGCCCGAAATCATCGCCGATAATAAAATGTCTTCCGTGCTCATCTATATAGTAAAATCCTGTTACTATCGGTTCTGTTTCGTCTTGCATAAAAATACCTTTTACCATATATAGATTTTTATTAAATTCACTCATTTTCGTCTACCTCCAATTCAATTTGCAGTAAATCTTTGCCTTTTGGATATTTTTCCCGACAGCGTTTACTGCGTTTTTGTAAGCTTATACCATATGCTCCATATCCGCTCTCCAGTGCGTTTCCAAACATCAAACATCTGTCTGATACGCAATACGGGCAAGCAGATATACGACCCTCTCTGAATTGATTGCAAGTCGAAGCTGCCGGAATATTGTTTTTTAAAATCTTTATGCCGTATGTTTTAAAGCACTCTTCCTCTTTATGTTTTTGCCACAAGATATAATGTTCAAAATCGTTATAAACAACATCTGCACCTATCATATACTTAAATTCAAACATTTTCGTCTACCTCCTAACTTCGGGCGGATTTATTTTTCGCCAAGCCATAACTTCAACGCTCGGTTCGAATACTGACTTTTGGGGGTCATAATATTGATATACACACTTATAAAAGAATTGCTTCTTGTACAGGCACAATAGATACATACCTTTTGTGGGCTCATCGTCACCTAAATATATTGACTTCCACTCATTTGTATTTTTCGAAAAATCGTCGGGATAATCTGCCCAAGCATATCCGTTATTGGATATTTCCTCATTGTCAACCCAACCCCCACAAATACAAGGTTGATTATTGTTATGAACATTTTCGCGCGCAACCAAACATCGTCTTCCCACGATTTCTTTTTCAGGAAGTTCATAATTCCATTTAATCATTCGTCTACCTCCGCAAGCCAATATTCTTTGCGACATTGTGCACAAGTAATATATTTGTATGACATTGTACAAGAAGAAGCAGTCATATCATATCTGCCTTTTTCTATGGTGCAAGGCGCAATATCAATGGCACCGTCACTATCTATTTTCACATTCGGAAACATCTTTAAAAACTTGCTCTGTCTTGTCTTTATCGGGTGTTCTTCACACCATTTAAGTATTATTTCGTTTGCTTTGTCGGGGATTTCCCTTACAAGGTAGCCACAGCTTATCTCAGTTCCATTGCTATTAACTCCTAATGGGCAATCCTCACAATTTTTCACATTCTTACACATCCTCGCATAATTATATATCGTTGCTTTTTTATTCATTTCATTTTCCTCATTTCATCAATAATCCTGTCACAAAGCCGGTTCAGCTTAAGCCTTTTTATCCGGCAAACCTCATTATAGCAGTCGTTAATCATTTTAAGCTGCTCCAGGCAGATTTCAACGTCTGCGATTTCTTCGGCAATGTTATTTTCCTTTCCCCGGTGCTTTTTGTTAATTGCCTGTATCAGCTCCGCACATTCCTCTACGCATTGGCTCTCCTGCACTGCCGAGCCGTAAACCGCTATGGCAAAGCTGTTTATGTTCCTTTCCGTATCGTTCATCTTATTTATCATAGCCCACTTATTCAGTCCTTTCCCATAAACTAAAAACTTTACTCTACATATTGTATTATTTATTGACATATACTACAAAATGTGGTATAATAAAAATGTAATCGATTGCTAATATTTTTAAAAAAGGAGGTTGTCTATGGCTAATAAAAAGCAAACCAGTTCTCGCGTTGCTTCAACCGCATCTAAAATTTTGACCGATGGTAGATACAGTAAAGCAAGCAAGAGTGTTGCTGGTAGCGCATTAACACAAACTAAAAAAAGTAAATAGCTCTACCGCTACTGAGCAGAATGATACATCGTTCTGCTCTCTTTATTTTATAGCCTCAAAACTTATTCCTGTTTTTTCTAAAATCAGCACCAGTTCATTAGCCGAAAGCTTCCGCTTATTACAAAACACCCGTCTGAGTAACTCATACTTAATGTCGGTATCTTTGGATAACTGATATATCGTTATTCCTCTTTGCTTCATGCTCCGCAATAACTTTGTTTCAACGTTCTCGTTCATCTTATTTATTCCTCCCCGAGCATATCCTTTAATATCTGCTCACTGAAATTTGAATAGTCAGGCTTGTTCGTGTCGGTGTAGTTATTAAATTTGCTCTTTTTGGCGGTCGTTCTTTTCGGTTTTTCCGTTCGCTCCGCCTGATGCCGATTGTAGTCGTCAACCGTCAGTATTCCCTCCGTCAGATTTCCGAGGATAACCGCATTTATATACTGCCAGCTGCGTTTGTTCTGCTCGCACGAATACTGAATTAAACGGTTTATCAGCTCCGCCGTCACTCCCTTGCTGATGTAGTAGTCTATACCCTCCGCAACTGAAGGTGTGACAAGTCCGATGTACTTTTCGTATTCCGAGAAGCAGACGGCGGCAGCAGTGTTACTGCTTTCCTTTACTTTACTTTGCTTTCCTTTCCTTTGCTTTCCTTTCCGTGTTTCAGAAATGTATTCATTTTACTCTGAAATGTTACCAGTTAGGCTGAAAATGTCAGCATTTTCGGGAATTTCGTCGACCTTAACCAAGAGGTACTCCTTTATGAGCTTTATTTTTTTCCGTCTTTTCGCGCAAACAAAAAATTTTTCCTGTCTGTCGGCTGATGTAAGAATGGAATATTTATCGTATAAGCTCTTGTCAAAAATGCCTCTTTTAAATGCTGCACCCAATATTTCTGACACATTGTTGGGACCCGCCTTAATTTTATCGGCAAACAACAACAACACGTCTTCTGTAAATTCACTGTAATAACCGTGCTCTTTGGCTATTTTCTGCCATAGCTTAACTATCACAGCAAACCCTTTTAGCCCAAATTCCGCTTGAATTAAATCCAGTGCGGTACTATTGTCAACATCGAGGAGGATTGAAGATAATCCCTCTTTCATATGTTCAATTCCTCTCTGTTATTTCAATTTCCGTTCTCGGGTTTTCCTTCTGTACTCTACCCGAGAGCCGAAGCTCGACCACTCCGAAATTATCGTCTGCCAGTATGCCCTCCCGAACAAGCGGATCAAGTAACATCTTGCCGCTGTAGTTGTCGGGGTCACGCCGGCGTGCGTCTTTGAAGTAGTACGTTATATGCACGATCGCCCTTTCAAGCGGTTTTTGGGGCTTTTTTGCCCTGCCGATTGCCGCTTTAATCAGATAGTGCCATTTTTCTTTCTCCCGCCGGTACACGTTGAAATTATGCGAATTTCCTATAAATTTATTGTTGCTCGGCGGGATATCATAAACCGTTAATTTAATCAGAACGGGCAATCGTCGTCACCCGCCTCAAGCGGTATAAATTCTTCGCTTTCCGAAGCTAAGCCGCCGCTTTGCGCCGCACCGTTTTCCGCAGCCGCCTTTTTGCTCTCGCCGAACGAAACCTCGCTCGCAACAACTTCGGTCGCATAGTTTTTCTTGCCGTCAGAACTATCCCAAGTCCTTGTTTGTATACGCCCGATAACAATTATCAGGCTGCCCTTGGAAAAATACTTGCGCACGAATTCCGCTGTCTTGTTCCACGCAACGCAGTTTATGAAATCGGCGCTGCGGTTTTCGCCGTAGCCGTTATCAACCGCAACCGTGAAATTGCAAACCGCCTTTTCCGACCCTGTGTGGCGAAGCTCCGCGTCACGTGTGAGCCGCCCCATAAGTACCACCTTGTTTATCAATCCAAACACCCCCCTTTTTGTTTTCGGAGCGCACACAAAAGCTGCGCCCGCAGTTTATTAAATATTATATTTTTTCTTTTCGGACAAAACGGACAATCGTCGCAGCGGGCTGCGCTTGCTCCGATTTCTGCCTTGCATAAATCAGTCGCCCGCTGCGCCGCTGCTCCTCTTTCCCAAAAAGCTGCGGCAAAGCCTCGTTTTTTGGGAGCCCTGTTTTTTACGGGCTGCATATCTTTTACCCCGCCGCTATCTCCCAAATAGCACCCAAGCTCCGATTTGCAGAACAAATTTTTAACCTATACTTCCTCAAAGGGCGTTCCGGCAAAATCGGTTATTTCGCCCGTTTCCTCGTCAACCTTAATGTCTGTCTTTGGTTCTTTAACGCCCGTATCAGGCTCGGGCTGCGAAACCTCAACCGCTTCTCCCGGAATAACAATCGAATCCGTTTCATCTGCCGCCGTATTAAATTCAAGCGATTTCTCGTCATAAGCCACCCCTCTGACAAACTCCGATTTCAGCGGAGCATATTTAAGGAGCTGCTTAAGAACCGTCTTTTTTGCCATTTCCTCCGGTGCAGTGAGCCACGGTCCGTTTCCGTATGTCTTGCTGTATTTCTTCCCGTGTTCAATAACAGTGTCCCACCCCATAACCTTAAACGAATATCCGCCGCCCGTCAGTTCATAAACCGCATAAACCCACTTCGGCTCGCCACGGTCCACTGCGGCAGGCTTGTGTTTTAACTCGGGATTTAATCCATACTCAAATGAAAATTCGTCGTTTTCATAAACAACCTCTGCCGCAATCCGTTTGATTTGCCCGCTGCGGTACGCAAGGTCTATCAGCCCTTTATACCCAATTTGAAACTGGCAATCGCCTTTATACGGTATTAAATACGCTTGTCCGAGAGGCGTGTTAGGCTCAAGCCCGAGCTGCGCCGCCGTTAGCATTGCACCCACAAACGATTCGGGGCTGCACTCGCTTAGTTTCGGAGTGCGGGTGATCGCCGTTAGCGCCATTCTTGAAAACCGCTCCGGGGTCATAACCGAAGGCAGTGCCTTTGCAATCTGCCCTTCGTATAGCCTTATCCACCCCTGGAGAGTTTTCGGATTTTTGCCCGCCGAAACCGTATTACCGCTTTGCTTTTTTAATTCGTTTTTAACACTTGTTGAGTTTGCCATTTTTTATCTCTCCTTAACACTGAATTTTCTAACCGTTGTCGGTGTGTAGTAGTCGTTTATATCCTGAATGTTGTAGTCTTTAACAAGAGCCTCAATATCCAGCCTTGCGGGTCCGTTCTGTGTTTTCCAAATTGTTTCGTATTTCTCGCAGCAGCCCCGCTGTGCTTCGCCCATATACAGTTTAATCTGATTTTCAAGCCCTGTTCGGTAGCTGTGAAGCTCTTTTTCACGCTGCTTTGTTTTAAAGACCTCCGCTGCAGCATTTGCTATAGTCGAGGTCATCGGAACAAAAGAGCCGTTATCGGTGGAATACCTCTGT
>CAKSGG010000152.1 GCA_934454215.1 uncultured Clostridia bacterium | reverse complement strand
GAAATAATCATCCACCGTCAGAACGCCGGTTTTCATCAGCTCCACGGCGTTGCTGTCAATGGCGGAAGGGTCAGCAAGGTTGCTTGTCTGTACTTCCTTTTCCAATGCGCGGCGGAGTTCTGCGGCCTTTGCGTCAAACTCCGTCCAGATGCGCGCCGCTTCCTGTCGCATTTTCGTTTCTGCCTCTTGGAGCTGGAGCGTGGCGATCTGCCTTTTCAGCGCGTCCTGGCCTGCGTCCTGCATGGCCTTTCGGGCCTGCTCTACTGTGTTATACGCGGCGGCGTATTCGTCCCGTGCCGCCTTGAAAGCGGCGTCAAGGTCTTTTGCAAAGTGGTTGTATTTAGTAGACATTGGTATCCTCCGTTCCTGTGATTTCTCTGAAAACTGCGTAATACTCGCGGTTTTTACTGTCTCGGTTGCTTGCGTTTGCGCCCTCGCTGTTTCTTGCGATAAGCTCACGATTTTCACCCATGAATTGCTCAATCTCGCGGATAGCGTTGATGTTAGTCAAATCGCGGATCATTCGCTCGATTTTCAGAACTCGCGCCATATCCTGTTTGCTTCCTGTGAACGATCTTAAATAACTCATTTCTTTGTTCCTTTCTGCTGCGGGAAAAGGCCGCAGCGCCCATTCTTATACATGGCGCAGGTATCACCGCAAGTCAAATGCGCGGGGAAAGGGCAACGCCTGCCCGCCTGCGCCGCTCCCGGCTTGCACTTGCCGCCTTTGAAAAAAGCACAATCGTCCTCTTTGCATTGCGGGTATAAACCGCCCTGAAAGGGGCAATCTTTTCTTTGTGCGGGTGGCTCTTCCTGCATCTTCTTATAAATGACTGTTCCCATCGGCACTTCGCCCGCAGAGGTTACAAGGGTCGGCGCATATTCGATGCAGCCCCGGCCAACTTCACGGTATCGCTTGCCGTGCGCGTCAATTAGGGGGTATTCCCTCAAAATGTCCATGTGCTTCCTTTCAGTCCAAATTTGGACAGTTTTCATAGCCGTTGCGGAATACGCTGTCGGCCTCATAGCTGACCTCAAAAAGCGGGGCATGGTAGCCGCTGCTGTCCTTTACAAGCTCGCGGTTTGCATCGTCCAGCGCATGAAACGCCGGAATGATCTGCTTGTCCCATGTCTGCTTTTCAATGGCCTTGAAGCAATGCGGGCAAGTGCGGGCATAGTTCCCGCTAATAATGGCACTTGATACGCCTGTGATGCTTCGCCCGTACACTTCCCATGTGCCGCCGCAATAGTGGCACTTGATACGCATATAGCCCATGAATTTCTCCTTTCTCACGCCGAAACGCCGCGCCGGTAAATAAGCCGGTCGAGGGCATAAGCGCAGGCGTCTATGGTGTGGTTGTCCTTGTCGGGCAGTTCGGAAAGAAAGTTTCCGTCCTTGTCCGTGGCGTAGCTGTAATTTACAAATTCGCGGTATGCTTCGGGGGTTCGCTTCGGATCAATCACAATGCGCCGGTGCTGCAGCCACTTGACACGATACGCCACGCATCCCGGCTCTTTGTGGCATGGGATGCACTTCAAGTCCTCCGCCTGCATATCCGATATGGATTTCGGCTCCGCACAATCCGCCGTGATTAGCTGCTTTTCCTCGTATACGCCGCCCATTATTGGCGAATGGTACTCACCCCCGCCGCGGTCATAGCGGCGCTTTTTGATTTCCTCCGCAAGCTGCTTATTCGACAAATGCCGCTTGTATATTTCGTCAACAAAAAAAACGGTGTCGCTCTTGCGGTCATAAGACACGCGGAGAAATGCGGCGGGATCGACCGCAAATCCAAAGTCTAAGCCTTGATAGAAATAGCCCATTTGCTCTATTTCCTCGTCGGTGATCTCCCGTATTTCCAAATTGGGAAAGACTTCGCCGCCCGCGCCGGTCGGTACGCCTAAATATTCGTGTTCATAGGCTTTCGGGTTTACATCGCGCAGCCGTTCAGCTTCATAAAGAAAGCTTTCGCCCAGCCAGTCCCGGGGGATCATGGTATAGTCTGTCAGCAGCGTAACGGCCTTTGCGTCCGGCTCCCGTATAAACACATTCGCCCAGTTGTTGGAGGAGAGCGGCGGGTTAAAGGTTCGGAACACGATAGCCCCCGGCCCCTGTCCTCTAAGTACCGATTGCATAACGTTTCGCGTGAAGTTCGGCCCGCTCAATTCGCTAAATTCTTCAAACCACACATAGCGGAACACGCCGCGCCGGGGCTTGATGGATTTTAGCTTGCTCGCGTCGTCCAGCCCTCGAAAAAGGATCTGTGCGCCGGTCGGGAGATAAGTATAGGACATGGGAGACACACGCCCGCGCCATAGATGGGAAACGCCCAGCGTATCAATGGCCCATGCGATTTGAGAAAAGACGCTATCCCGCATTGTCGCACCCACAAGGCGGAATACAATGCCGTTGCTCTGCCCCGTAGTATCTGCCATAATGCCGCTCACAATCTCCAAAGAGGTAAAGGAGGACTTGCAAGAGCCGCGCCCGCCGGGGAGGTTGAATGTGGTGTGCCTCCCCTCTTTCAAATCGTCATGTAGCGGGAAATATACGGGGGCTATATGTTGCTTTATGTCTATGCTGTCAATAAGCGCCCGCGCCTCTCGCTGCTGCCGCTTGATCGCGCTGGTTGCCCTCACGCGGGCTTTCAGACGGTCATAATACATCCTCGCCGCCCTCCTCCAGCTCTTTCAAGATGTCGTTAAACTCGGTGAATTTCAAGCCGTAGTCAAGCAGCGTCCGCGCCGCTGTAATGTGGTTTGCGCTCGTCTCTTCATCGTCTGCGACAATGGCCCCCAGCCGGTCTATTGCGGCGGTCAAATTCTGTTGCAGCTGCCTTGTTGCCCTGTCCATGATCCCGGCGGCGGCGTGTTTATATGCTGCCGAAAATTCGGCGTCTTGCAGATACGCCCGCAAGGTACTTTCTCCAATTCCGGCGGCCTTTGCTGCCTCTGCCCGTGTGCGGCACACAAGGAGGGCTTGCAGGGCTTTTTCTTTGCGTGGTGTCAATATATCACCCCTTTCAATCGGCGTTTTCTGCGGCTTTCTGGCGGTCATAGAGCCGCATAAAGTCCGCAAGGTTCATTGTTACGCGCCACCCCTCGCGGCTTCGGCGGTGGAACACAACAGGCATACCGTCACGAAAGCGCTTGCTGTCCTTCTCCGCCTGCTTCATCCACTCGGAAAGCCTGACTTGCTCGCAGCGTTTGACCTCGACATGAAGATCGGGCAAGCCCACAAGGTCAGGCACTTCACCGAAGGACATAGACCCGCCGCGCTTGATCTCGTACCCATATTCACGGAGAACGGCGGCAAGCTCCCTTTCACCGTCTGCGCCTTTGCGCTGTGATGCTTTCCCGCTCGTGTCTTTCACCCCTTTCAATAAAGCTCCTCGTAAAATCGGAGTTCCCTAATTCTTCCGCTGAAAAAGTGGTTGATGTTATAATCACAATGCCGGTACTTTGTTGCAAAGTGCCGGTCGATCATGGAAACGTACCCCGCCGGGGAAACATCCTCATAATAGCTGCCCCTGTTCTCTTGATTGATATAGGGCATATCCTGGCATATCCGCACAATCTGACTTATTCGGATGGCCGGATGCGGCCTCCCCATGTGCTTTTCGTACTGCTCGAAGTAGTATTTGAACACGGTCAAGGCGTCTTGCAAAGTATAGACGCTCGGCGGGTACACGCTCGCGGTTATCCTTGCGAATTTCTCAAAATCAAAGGTCACATCATCACTCCTTAAAAAATGTTCGTCTCTTCCGCAGGTGCTCATTTTGGGCACCTGCGGTAAACTTCCCGTCTTTCGCTTTTTCAGCTGTATCGCCTTTAACAAAAGGTCCATTTTGGCCCAATTGTTTTTTCGCGTTCGAATTGCCATAAGGTGCCCCTTTTGTCATTTTCTGCGCCTCGTACTGCCGACCGATTAAGTATGTCTAAAGAAGAAAAATTCAAAAATATATAATATCGGCGGTAGTGCGCGCGCAGCGCACCCTTATACATTGTGCGGAATGACTTGTCATTCCCTTTTACTCTCTATCTCTTACTCTTACTCTATCTCTTACTCTTAGTTACATTGTGACATTTTACCGTTACAATGTAACACCAGTGAGCGGAGATTTATTTCCCATCGTTACTTTGTAACGCTCTGCGTTCTCGCAACCGCCGCACTCTTGCCGCTGAATCGCTTTCACTTCCCGTATTGGCTACGGCCTCGGGCAGAAAAAAACTTTCGTCTGTAATGTTCTCAATGAGTTTATAGCGGCGCAGGGCTTCAATTGTGTTTGCGACATTGTCGGCATCTTCACCGATGGCAAAGGCGATTTCTTTTGCAAATGTTTCATCATATCCGTTATAGGAAATAACCCCATCCGTGCGCAGGCTTGCAAGCTGCATTTTTAAGTAGATGATTGTGAAGACCTCGCCGCCTGCCTGTTTCCTCAATCGGCGCATTCCCTCAGAATCGAAATACCCTTCTTTCAGTTTCAACCACCAAAATCTTTTCTTGTCCTCTGACATTCGCTTAAATCTCCATTTCTAAAGTCTGAATTTGAAAAATTATTCTTTCTGCGTTCCATACGGTTTCCGGCGGGCGTTCAGCGCTAAAAATGCCGACCTGCTCCGCCAGAATATTTTGATACGCTATGCCGACGTCTGCTGCGGGCAGTTCCAAAAGCTTTTTCTTCAGGCGCTTAATCTTGTCTTTCTTTTTTGCCGTTGAAATATCCGCCTTGAAAATTCCCTCTGCGACATCGTTCCCGAAATACTCCGCAAAGTCTGCATATTTCCCAGTCAGCATTTTTAGCTCCTTTCCACGGCATCCGCCGCGCATAGAATTTCTTTCGCCCTGTGCCGCATGGAGCGGACAAAACGCGCCTTTTCTTCCTCGTTCGCGGGGAGGTAATAGCCGGTTGCGTTATCGCTCAATATGGCCGCGCCCGCTCGTCTCTCGGCGGAGATCATAGCGCGGACGGTTCGACCGTCGAGGCCAGTTATCCACACCAAATCTCGGAGGGGAACGGCGTTAGCCTGGCCGTGGCTCAAAAGATCAGTTATTTTCATTGGCAAGGAATCTTTCCAGCTCGTCAAGGTTGACAAGCGTATAAGTGTAGCTGCCGTTAACGGGCTTGATCGTGCCGTCTTTCACCCAGCGGCGCAAAAGTCGCTCGTTGATGTAGCTTCCGGGGTCTTGCGCCTTGATCTCCGCAACTGCTTTCGGAATAGTTCTAATTCGTACCATGATAAAGCTCCTTTCGGGTTAAAAATAAAAAGTGCCTATCGCTCACGCACTTTTACCATGCGTAAGTAATAGGCACAAAGGCACATTCAAAGGGGGATTTCTCCCCGTTTGTTTTGTCATTCAATTTTCTTTATTATATCACAAAAAGCGGGATTTTGCAAGAGTTATGCCCTATTTTTATGCAAAATAGTTTCGCTGATACAATCCGCCGTTTTGTGTCGTGCTTCGTCTATGGCGTGTGCGTATGTGTCAAGCGTCGTTGATACGTCGGAATGCCCCAGCATCCCGGCCACGGTCAGCACGTCCACGCCGTTTGAGAGCAAAACGGAAGCGGCGGAATGTCGGAACAAGTGCGGGTTAATATGGGGGAGGCCGTGCCGGTCACAAAATGCGGTCAATTCAAGGTTCACGTTTCCGGGGTTCATCGGATTTCCGTTCCATCTTGGAAATACAAGGTTGCTATCTTCCCAAAGATCGCCCAGCCGCAGCCGGTTTTTTGCCTGCTCCGCCCATAGCTTGCGCAAGAGGTCAATAGTTTCATCCGGGAGGGCCACGCGGCGGCTGTTGTCGGTCTTTGTCGGCCCGCTCTGTATGCCTGTTTCGGGGAGATAAATCATGCTTTGATTTATCAGAACTTCCCGCCGCACAAAGTCCACCTTGTCCCATGTCAGCGCAAGGGCCTCCCCTCTGCGGCATCCCGTGGAAATAAAAAAGGTTATCAATGCGCGGAATGGCAGCGGCTCCCCTTCCAAAGCAGCAAGAACGGCTTTAAGCTGCTCCGGCTGTAAAGCCTTGCTTTCACGAACGCGCTTTTTCTTTGGCAGCGTTACACGCTTTGCGGGGTTATATTTGATAATCATTTCTTTGTAAGCTTGTTCAAGCACCGTGTAAATGATTGCGTGATAGTCTCTGATCGTCCCGGGGGATAGTGGCTTTTCGGCTCCCGTTAGGCTGAAAAGATCCTTTCGGCCTAAGTTCTTTTCGATTATGGCGGCGTTTTGGCGGCTGATTGGCTGATTTTTACATAGTCTGCGGATCAAATTCCCATAGACACCACACGACCGCGCAAAATCGTTGCAAGTTTTCCCCTCTGGTATAAGCTCTTTGAAGTCCACGGCGGGCAGCGCGTACACTTGCCATCGGCAGGCCCCAGGCTCGGAAAACTTCTTGTAAAGCTCGGTTAGGTGCTTCGGCCGGATTTCCTGAATAGGGATTTGCCCTATATACTCATTGATCCGCGCAGTTTGCCGCCGGACGCGGGCCAGCGTTTGCGGCTTGTCCCCGCGCTGCTCCCTTATGGTGTAGCAGTATGCGGCGTACTCGGCAAAGGTCTGTTTGTTATCTGCTTGAAAGCCGCTCATTAGGTCTTGTTCAAACTCTGTTGCCACGCGCTGCAATTCTCTGTTGAGTTCTCGCGCGGTCATGGGCTTGTCCGGCTTCCATGTCTTATAATGTCTGATTTGCCGGTCGAGGGCATCACGGCCCAGCGTGACCGTGATTTTATACGCCGTGCCGTGTTTCCCCTCTATCTTCCTAATGCTCGCCATTGTTTAAGCTCCTTTCCGCTCCTTGATGTTCATTACCCCTTCCCATTTACACCGCCTGCAAAAGGTTGTGACGCCATTACAAACGGCATCGGGGGCCAGCTTGTGCAGCTTTTGGCCACAGACCGGGCAGCAATACCACAACTGCCCGTTTACCAATTTCACCACGCCGCCGCTCTCCTTTCTTGGCGCACATTTGGCGCACAACTTCGGCGAATAGGCGGGAACGGCTTGCAATTTTGGCGCACAATTCAAGGGTTAAACCCCCTCTTTCGCGTAAGTATTGCAACGGTTCGTTTTAATTGGCAAGAATATTGTACATTCTTGGGGCAGTTATTACAACTCTCAATATTGCACAAAAATTATTGCCTTTTTTCTCCGTTCCCGCCTATTATGGCCGCTTTCTCGGTTTATTCGTTCTGCTTGCTATTTCTTGGCGCACATTTTTAGCGCACGAAGGGCAGAAATTAAGGCTTTTTCGCCTCCGCTTCCTGCTTCGCTAACATTTCCTTAATCCTCGCGAGGACAAGTCCCGTTTGCTCCTCGTCGAGTGATAGGATTATACCGAGGGCGTGGATGCGTTCTATCATTTCACGCTCTGCCTTTGTCATCGCTCATGGCCTCCTTTCTCCCGGCCTCTGCGCCCAGACAATAGGCCACGT
>CAKSGG010000151.1 GCA_934454215.1 uncultured Clostridia bacterium | reverse complement strand
ATATCGCAATTTAAGGATACTATATACTTTATCAACAATGAAAAGCTGTATAACCTGTCTGTTTCAATAGGCTATTCCCGATTCCACGAAAAATACAGTAAGAGCATTGACGATATAATACGGTATGCCGATGAGAAAATGTATAAGGATAAAAAGCGTAAGAAATAAATGGGCAATATAGGCAGGCAAATATTGCTTGCCTATTGTTTTTACAAAATATCAAGTCTAACTCACGTTATATCAAGATTTGCTTGACTTTTTGTGGTCTTTGGTGTATAATATATATTAATACAAAAAATATATGAGGTGATTTTCGTTGGTAAGTTATGATAAGCTATGGAAGTTATTGATAGACAAGCATATAAGTAAAACGGAACTCAAAAATCTGTCGGGAATTAGTTTTAATGTTTTAGCGAAGCTTGGAAAAAACGAGTTTGTTTCGCTTGAAAGTCTATATAAAATTTGTAGTATTTTAGATTGCAATATAGGAGATATTATTGAATTTGTGAGGGAATGAAATGCTTAATTATATATGTGAGCGTACAGCAGAATATATTAATACAATGCCAAAAGCATTGAGAAAAAAATACGGACAGTTTTTCACAAGCAAGGAAACAGCTGTTTTTATGGCGAGTTTATTTGATATACCAACGGATAGAAAGAATATATATATATTGGATCCCGGAGCAGGGTCAGGAATACTCGGTGTTGCTTTGATAGAAAGACTGCAAGACTATAATTTTGATAAAATCCATCTTGTTTGCTATGAAAATGATGACAATATTATAGAATTACTGAAAGAAAATATTCAATATGCTTCTTCTGTTTCTAAAATAACTATTGATTTTGTGCTTATAACGGATAATTATATAACAAGTCAAGAAATGGAATTTAATTTAATGATTGGTGCAAATCCTAATCCAATGAAATATGATATTGTAATTGCAAATCCTCCGTATATGAAAATACCCAAAGGCGCAGCTGAAGCAACAACCATGCCGGAGGTTTGCTATGGAGCACCGAATTTATATTTTTTGTTTGCTGCAATGAGTTTGTTCAATTTGAAAGATAACGGACAAATGGTTTATATAATTCCACGTTCTTGGACATCCGGAGCATATTTTAAAAGCTTCAGACAATTTCTGTTTAGAAACGGTGTGTTGGCATATATTCATTTATTTGCCAGCCGTGATGAGGTTTTTGAGCAAGAAAAAGTGCTGCAGGAAACTATTATTATTAAGGTTATAAAAACTAATGTTAAGCCCCAAAATATAATTGTTTCAACAACAAAATCAAACAGCGATTTTTCTGAAATTGAGCAGATTTGCGTACCATATAATGAGATTGTTTCATCAAAAGATTATTATGTATATCTTATTACTGACAAGGAGGAAATGGAAGTCATTGAAAAATTAAATAAATTTAATGATACGCTTCCTTCCCTCGGATTAAAGATGAAAACAGGTTTAACGGTTGATTTCCGAAACAGGGAAATTCTGCGTGATGAAAGTAGCGATGAGACCGTGCCGTTGTTTTATTCACAACATATTAAAGATGGAAAGGTTTTATTTCCTGTCGGTAGAGAAAGAGAATACATTATTGCTGATAAAAATGGATTACTGCAAAAAAACGAAAATTATCTGTTTGTGAAACGCTTTACATCAAAAGAGGAAAAGCGCAGACTACAATGCGGAATTTATCTATCAAGAAAATATCCGAAATATGATTTTATCAGCACGCAAAACAAAATAAACTTTATCACGGGACTAAAGGCTTTGTCAGAGTGCGTTATTTATGGATTGTATGTAATATTCAATTCATCATTGTATGATAAATACTATAGAATATTAAACGGATCTACACAAGTAAATTCTACTGAAGTCAATTCAATGCCTATGCCACCTATGAGTATAATTGAACAAATGGGAAAAGAGCTTATTAACAAAAGAGATTTATCGGAAAATATGTGTAATCAGATTTTGAGGTGTTATATATGAGTAAAATTGATGATGCAAAGAATATTTTGTCGGCATTAAATGTACCGGTAAGGCAGCAGAGTGAAATATGCTGTTATACACTGCTTGCTATGACAGGAATAAAAGAAAGAACAAAGTGGACTGATGCGAAAAATGAATGGATAAGAATACACGATGTAATTGCTTTTATAAAAGATAATTATAAGGTTGCATACGCTGAAAACAGCAGAGAAACTTTTAGAAAACAGGCTATGCATCATTTTAGAAATGCTGCATTTATCGAAGATAACGGAAAAGCGACCAACAGCCCAAACTATCGTTATAGAATTACAGAGGAAATGCTTAAACTTATAAAAACATATAAAACCCCTGATTGGAACAATTCAATAAATGAATTTTCGCATTTACACAGCAGTTTAATTGATATGTATTCCTCAAAAAAGAAATTGTCCAAAATGCCGGTTAAAATTAACGGTGCAGATTTTACATTTTCGGCAGGGAAACACAATCAACTGCAAAAAGCAATTATTGAGGAGTTTGCTCCTCGTTTTGCCAAAAATTCGGAGTGTTTGTATGTTGGAGATACTATTCAGAAAGATATGGTTAAAAATCAAGAGAAGTTAAGAAAGCTTGGTTTTGAAATAACACTTCACGATAAAATGCCGGATGTTGTTCTATATTGTGAGGATAAGGACTGGATATTTTTCATAGAATCAGTTACATCTGTCGGTCCGATGGAGCCCAAAAGGATACTAGAGATTAACGAAATGACAAAAAATGTTACGGCAGGTAAAATATTTGTAACAGCATTTTTAGACTTTAATACATACAAAAAATTTTCATCTGACTTGGCGTGGGAAACAGAAGTGTGGATAGCAGATATGCCCGAACATATGATACATCTAAATGGCGACAAATTTATGGGCCCAAGATAAGAAACCAAAACACTATTCTTTAGAAGGAGAATATAATAAATGCAAAAGCCTAGATATCTTAGTTGGATTGTTGAAGACGAATGGATAACATTAAACAATAAAACCCCCTTGAATTGCTATAAGCTTAATTATCAATTAAATGAAGATGTATTAGATGACTGGGCTTTGCATATTAGACGTCATTACGAAAGTGATGACGACATATTAAGTGACGCTTCCCTTAATAATATGAGTGTTGAAGAGTATTTACACGAATATATAATTCCTCAAAAGGATGATGTTCTTGGATCAACAGCACGTTCAAGCGATATAACCGAGATACTGATTGCAGACTTATTGGAATTTGTATTTAACTATTCTGTTCCACGATGCAAGCAAAGAAATCGTTCTGGAAAATGTAATTCTGAGCATGGTACGGATGTAATTGCATATCGATTTTCAAGAAAAGATAAAGTGCCTTCTGTCAAAGATGAACTAATTGCGGCAGAAGTAAAAGCAGAACTCACTTCGAAAAATTACAATGTGATTAGCAAAGCGGTTAATGATTCTCATAAAGATGATTTTAGACTTGCACGTACTATTGATTATTATAGAAAAAAGTTAATAATGATTGGAAATCTTTCTGCTTCCGAAGAAGTGGCTCGTTTTCTTATTAAACCCGAAAATGAATATAAAACAATTTTTGTTGCCGCCGGTATTAGCAGTGTAGAAAATGTAGAACGCAATATAGAGATAGATGTTCAAGGTGATAAGCTCATTATTAATAGCAATCAAAAAGTCTTTTATATTCACGGAAAAGATTTAATGACGTTAACTCATCAGATATATGAGAGGTGTATTAGATGATCTTTGCTGACAAATCAAAAACAATGCTCAAATATCAAAAAGCAAAAGCAAAACTTGTTGAATATATGGTTGATGAAAGATATTATCCTAATTTTCCGTATAATTCATATGAATTATCTTATCCAACTACATACATATTATCTAGATATTCAGAGTGTATGATAGAAAATAATCAAAATGAGATAAAAGAACTTAAACCTTTGTTGACTTTGGTTGCGCAATATTATGATTCGGCGGTTGCTTCAAATGAAAATGAATTATATAGCGAGGATTTCTTACTATCCGGTATGTCATCATATTTTTTATCGAATGATTTTGGTAGTTCAAAAGTTCTTACTCAAAGGATTAAAAAACTTGATGCTTTTGGAAATGAAAGTCCACAGCGATTAATTACTGTTTTATTAAAATACTTATTATGTGGATGCAAATTCGAATATGAGAAAAATAGCTCATTATATTCAAAATTATGTAATGTAATTTTACAATTTTTTGAATACGGATATGATCAAAGTAGACTATTGCCTATATTAAATCAATATAGAAATGAGATATATATTAACAACGTTCCAGATAATATATTTTATATTGATGTTTTATATGCAATTGTTTTAAAAGCAATAAATAAATCATCATGGGTACTTTTAGAACAATACTCTGAAATAGCCACAGATATTTGGCGTAATTACTTGTTAAAATCATTGTCTATTAAGATGTTGTGGCCTGCACAGCAACTTATAGGAGAAAAAGAAATATTAAAAGGAAAAAATGCAATAGTTCAATTGCCTACTGGTGTCGGGAAAACAAAAAGTATAGAACTTATTATCCGTGCTGCTTTCTTGTCGTCAAGAGCATCAATAGCAATCATTGTGGCTCCATTGAGAGCGTTATGTAATGAAATAACTTTTGATATGAGTCGTGCATTTGGCAAGGATGTATATATAAATCAATTTTCAGACACATTGCAAGATGATTTCAATATTTTGTTTGACGAAACAATAAAACAGCAAATAATAATCTGTACACCTGAAAAATTGGCATATATTGTTCACCATCAACAAGATTTTTTAGATTATATAGATCTTTTAATTTTTGATGAAGCACATATGTTTGACGATGGTAGCAGGGGCGCAAATTATGAACTTCTTATTACACATATAAGGCAGAGTATCAATGAATCACAACAACTAGTTTTATTATCTGCCGTCTTACCAAATTGTAAAGACATAAAAGAATGGCTATTTCAAGAAAATGGTATTTTGGCTAGTGACGAGAAAATTGTATCCACTCCTAAGTCGGTTGGGTTTGTTTCTAAATCGCATGATATTTTCTATTATACTAACAATAGAAACGAATTTGATTACTTCATACCTAAAGTAATACCGATTATTCAGTTGAAAAAGTTAAAAAAAGAAAAAAAAGAGCGTTTATTTCCTGAAATGTCATCTTCAAATGATATTGCAATTTATAATGCAATTCAACTATGCCAAAATGGAGGCGTAGCAATATATATGAGTCAGCAGCGTTATATAAAAACAGTTTTCAAACGGATTATTGACTTAAGTATGAGGGATTACGATCTTTCAAAAATAATTAGATATTGCAATGCAGAGCAGGTTGAACAATTGAGTGATTTTATGTCATTATATTATGGAACAGACTCTTTATATTCAGTAGTAAGTAAACTTGGGGTATTTCCACATTCTTCAAACATTCCTAATGGAATTAAAATTGCTATTGAATATGCTTTGAAACATGATCATATTCGCTTTGTAGTATGTACATCCACTTTGGCACAAGGCGTCAATATACCTATTAAATATTTATTCATTACAAGTTTGCGTGAAAGTCATTCTATAATGAAAACACGTAATTTTCAAAATTTAATTGGGAGGACTGCACGTTCCGGAATTTATACTGAAGGGAGTATAATTATAACTGATACTAATATTTATGACAGAAGATTGGATAAACGACACGGAGGCAACTATAAATGGAATGAATGTATTAATATGTTTGATGCAAAAACATCTGAACCTTGTAGCAGCTCTATATTGGCTTTAGCACAAAGATTGGTTATTGATTATGAATTGTCTATTAAAAGTGGAGCATATGCAAATTACATAATAGAACATTATAATGAGGATGATTGTTTTAAAAACTTATCTAATTCTCTACACAAATTTATAAAAAATAAGTATCCTTCAAAAAAACTCGATAGCCTCGAAAATGAACTATCTTTAAGAAAATCTATAATTGAAACTATTGAAAACTACCTATGTATGGTTTTTGCAGAAAATGAGAAAGATGATGGACATATTATTGCGAATGAAATATGCAAGAATACATTGGCATACTCCTTAGCTTCAGAAGAAGAAAAAATAATTCTTGAAAAGTTGTTTGATGTGATTGCCACAAAAATAAAACGATTCAACACCAAACAAGTATACAATTTTTCACGGTCTATGATCGGAATAGATTTACTATTAGTTATAGAAAAATGGATAGCTGAGCAAGGTATAACAGAAATTTGTTATACAGAGTCAGAATTGTTTGACATGATAATAACATTTTTCAAAGAAACTCATGTAATAAAAAAAGTCGGAGATAGTTTTGATGCTGTATGCAAATTGTGGATTGAGGGTAAAATGCCAAAAGAAATACACAAAGAAACTGGTTGCGATTTTTTTGAAATTGATGAGTGCTGTAGTAAAGTTTTATCATATGAGTTAAATTTCTTCATCGGGAATATATGTGATATGATCAGCATTTCAGATGATAAAGAACAAATTAATCCATATTCATTACTATGTCTTTTACAGCAAAAAGTCAAATACGGAGTTCCTACAAAAACCGCAATTTCTATATGTGAAAAAATTTTCAATGATAGATACCTTTCAATTAAAATAGCAACAATTCTTGGTGATGATAATATTGGTACAGAAAAAATAATAGCTATAATAAAAAACAATGAAGAAAGAATCAAAGAAATGTTAAGGGAGTACCCAGAATACTTTGAAGAAAGATTAAGATTTGTTCTACATTAATTGTAGCAAAATAATAACTTGTTAATGTCCCTAAAATATTATAAATAATTTATAGAACACTGATTTTACCGATTCAGTGTTCTATTTTTTTTGAAAAGGAGGTAATCAATTTGAGAGACATAAAAACAAAGCCGAAATCTACAACAAAGTCGGTGCAGAACGCTCCGAAATCTGTCAGCCGTTCTCCTGCCGAAACGGTCAAGGATATTAAAACCGTAGCGAAAGACACTCTTGTCAGAAATGCTGTTGATAAACAGCTTGAAACAAGGCAATCTAATGATCCGCAAAGAGCCGAGGTTGAAGCAACAGAGCAGGTTGAAAACACCTACTATTCCGCCGTTGATACCGTTTACCAAAAAGGTAAACATTTTGCGGAAAACAAGTTAAAACAACACCGTCAGCAAGTGAAAACACGGCAAAATCAAAACGCAGATACACCGCATACACCTCAAAATGACAATGTTTCAGAGGTGCAGAACACACCCAAGCAGCCGAACAATGCTCCGAAAACAAAAGAGAGCATACAAGCGGAGCATAAACCATCTGCACCCGAAAATGCTCCAAAGGTGCAGAGCAAATCTACCGCACAGGTTAAGACCAAAGAAGCATATATGAAGTCGCAGAAAGCGGATATGCCGGAAAAATCAGCGGA
>CAKSGG010000150.1 GCA_934454215.1 uncultured Clostridia bacterium | reverse complement strand
GCTTTCGGATTACATAAAAACTATTATGATGTATGAAATCAAACGCCGCATAATCGACTCGTTTAAAAAGAGAACGTTTCACTGGGAAACGGTCACAAACAACTGGGCGGCAGTATGTGCCGGAAGTATCGGCATGACGCTTATTTATGCAGCGCCGCAGAAGTATGAATATTTTGAAAGACGTCTTATGAAGTCGCTGGAAAACTTTCTTTCCGGCTACGGTGACGACGGAATATGCACAGAGGGACTGGGCTACTGGAACTACGGCTTCGGCTACTACACATTTTTTGCGCAGCTGCTGTTCGAGTTTTCGGACGGCAGAAAAAATATCATGAACGGCAAAAAAATCAGAGAAATCGTGCAATTTCAGCAAAGAATGTATTTAAGCGGAAACACGGTAATAAGCTTTGCGGACGGCGGCAGAAACGGATATTTTGAAAAAGGTCTTACGCATAGGTTAAAGGAGCTGTTTCCCGATTACGTTACAGTACCCGACAAAAGCTGTGAAAGTGAGGATTTTTGCTTTGATAAGGAGTTTTACAGAGGCGAAAACAGATTCCCGATATGTCTGAGAAATCTTCTGTGGTCAAAGCCCGAATATGCCAGGGAAAGTATATTGCCGCGTACGGAAAACTATTACTCCGCATCGCAGTGGTATACAAATGTTACTGAAAAGCTCGGATTTGCCGCCAAATCCGGCAATAACGGCGAATCGCACAATCACAATGACATAGGCGGCTTTATTATTGCGGCGGATAATGAGCAGTATATTGCGGATATAGGCGCGGGAGAGTACACAAAAGATTATTTTCATGAGGGCAGATATAATATTTTATGCTGTTCGTCAAAGGGACACAGCGTTCCCGTTATTGATGGGTATTTGCAGTCGGCAGGGAAAAAATATGCCGGAAAGGTTCTGAAAGCCAACGGCGACGAGTTTATAACGGATATTGCCGGTGCGTATGATATTGACGGTCTCAATTCTGCAATACGAACATTTTCGGTGTATGAAAACGGAGTTAAGCTGTCTGATGAGTTTGATTTTGCCGACGGAAAGATTCATAATATACAGGAATATTTTATTTCGGTTATTGAGCCTGAAAAATGTGACGGATATATCAGAATCGGCGGAATAAAGGTAATCGGAGCAGAGGAAACAAAAATTTTACACTCCACCGAAAAGAACCATAACGGAGAGCCGTTTTCCGTGTGGAGAACAGAATACAGCGTATCGGGTAATAAATTCTCGCTGACGTTTGAGCTGATATAAGGAAAGGAATATTTATGAGAAGCTACGAAGATTTCAAAAAAAACTTATGAAAACCGTGAGCCGCAGCGTGCGTACTACATACCTTACGATACGCTTGAAAAGGCATTGGAGGGAAAAAAAGAAAATTCGGCGTACTATAAGCTTTTAAACGGAAACTGGAAATTTGCATATTTTGAGAGAGATATAGATGTTCCGAAAACAATTATTTACTCCTGCTGCACCCCAAAAAGAGTGTATCGCTGAAATTAAGCAACTATGCTAAAATTATTGCGGCAGAAAACTGGAATGGTGACGGTGCTTTGGTAAGACTGGGCGGGAAAAATTTTGCAAACGATATAAGAACAGACGGCAGCAACTACTTTTTAGCGGGCGGAATCATCGATGGTGCAGGAGTTGCCGACGGAATTTCGATTGACGGTGGAAGAGAAACGGCAGTACGCAATGTATCAATAAAGCATACAAGAATAGGTATTCACATAAAAAAAAGGAGCAAATGGCGGTTCAGCTGACGCTGATATATTCGGAGTGAATATAGTCGGAAACAGAGAGCAGGATTCAATCGGTTTGTTAGTGGAAGGCTGGGATAATACATTTACCAATATGAGAATTTCCGATGTATTTATAGGTGTTTGGCTTAAATCCAGTGGAAATATACTCAGAAATATTCATCTGCTTTATACATTGGACTATGAAGATTTTGAAAATAGCTGTGGATTTATCAGTGATGATGGAAAACCGGATAACTGGTTTGATTTTTGTTACAGTGATCAGTTTGCAATTGGATTTTTTATCAAGGATCACATTGTTATGCAGAATTGTTTCTGTTTTTGGTATTCACCACGTGAGAAACAGCATATCGGCATAAAAGCAGTCGGAAAATTCAGAAGTATTGTTTCTAATTTTACGGTAGGATTCTGCGGAAACGATGCAGAAAATGCCATTCTTAAAGAAGATGAAAAGGGCGTAAACGGAATCATACAAAATGTAATTGCAAATCGGGATATGATTGACGATTTTTCCTATGAAAATTACTTACAAGGAACTTTCATAAGTTAATATATTTTAGGATGTAAGTTTAATTAGATTGTAAATGGTTTGGATGTTGGTTTTTGCGGAACAGAAGCAGAAAAAAATATTACGTGCTGCAGAATAAAAAAATTTAAAACGATTAAAACATATAAGGACTATGAGATGAACATTGTACACTATCCCAAGAAAATCACCGAAGATAAAACTCCTGTTTCTTACAGGAGTTTTAAATCAAAACCGCACACGAATGATTCACGTCTTGACAAGACACTTGACAATCTACAATATTCCTCAGACGGAGCTGAACTGAAATTTGATATTGCAGACAGCTCCTGTGAGGGATATATTTTAAAACTTGGAGAAAATGCTGTTTTAATCAATGCACAAAGTGCTGCCGGAGCTTTTTATACTATTCAGACACTTCGGCAGATTTTTGAAAATGAAACGGTTGCATGCGCGGTCATTGAAGATGAGCCGGATTTTGCAATGCGCGGATTTTAGGAATAAAATATGAGTTACATACATTTATAGTCCTTTTTTACCACTTCTTATCACAACACAAATAGCGTAAATGCTGGCATTTAGCAGTAATAAGATTTTTAAAAGTTTCTATTATAGAAGGAATCTTTTCTACAAGCTTTTTTTCACACTCTCCGAGCTGCGGTATTCCGACGGAGTCATGTCGGTAACCCTTTTAAAAGTTCTCACAAAAGTGTTGCGGTTATTGAAACCGCACATCTCATATATGTCGGTAAGATTTTTCTTGGAGTTGGCAAGCAGCTCTTTGGCATGCTCTACTCTTATGTCGGCAAGATAATTTACAAAATTTATACCATGCTTATCCTTTATAAGCTTTGAAATGTATTTAGGTGTAGTGTTGAATATATCCGCCAGCTGTTCAAGGCTTATATCCTCGGAAAAGTGAGTGCTTATGTATTCTATAATACGGTCGGAGTCTATTTTTGCCGAAGATTTTTTTGAATTTTCGGTAATTAAGTTAAGCAGACTGTCAATCGAATTTTTCATATCCCGAACAGAGGAATGCATAACCTCTTCGACATATTCAATATCGCTCATATTTTCGGAGGGAGCTTTAATGTGTTTTGAGTTCATAACCCGCAGGATAACAAGCATAATGCGCGCATAAAGCTCTTTAAGGCTGTTTTCGACTATATTTTTATTATCCGAAATTAAATTCTCGATAAAATCATGAGCTTTTTCGGTATTTCCTGTCAAAAGAATATTGATAAGAGTATTTTCGCTGGTTATACTGAAACGATAATTATTGTCTTTGATTTCAGCCGTACCTTTCAGATTTATCGTATCGGAGCTTTTGACTATAGAAACTGAATTGACTGCCTCTGTGTGCGATTTTTTCAAACCGTCAATACCTTTTCTTATCATGCCGAGTCCGACATGTATGCGTATGAGGGAATGGTCACTTTCAAAAAGGTCATTTATGGTCTGAACGAGCTTAATTATTGAATCTCTCTGGGTATCATCTTTCAGATTAAGAAGAACATACAGTGTGTCGGTTTCGCATGGCATGACATATGAATCGTATTTATCGTTAAATACGGATTGCACTATTGTGTATATGCCGGATTTTATGCGTGCCGCCTCGTTATTGTCAAAGCTTTTATAAAATTCCTGTGTCTGCCGGAATTTTATAACTACGGAACAAAAGTAATCGTATTTAAACTTAACCGGACATTCATCATAATTTTGAGTATAGCTTTCATTGGAATTAAGCAGGTCAACGAGATATTTCTCATGCAGCAGGGGTAGAGAATTTGAATAATGCTCGGTCAGTGTGTCATTTGAATTCAGTACCTTTATAATAGAGTCGTGAATAAAGTCAATTTTATCCGGCGAGCTGCTGTCGGACGGAAACAAACGTGCAATTTCATCAATAGGCGTATATATCCGCCTTGCAGCAAAGTATACGGAAACCGCGGCGGCACTGACAAATATAATCATCAGAAAAATAAACGCAAACAATAATTTATTTGTTTTAGCGTTTATATCCGAGTACGGTACGATTACGCAATAACTGTATCCGAAGTGGTTGACAGACGGTGAATATGAAATGAACAGTGATTTTCCCATATCGGTGTGTTTTTGGGTAAAGAAGTTTTCGGCACTGTCATTTATACGATTAAGCAAATCGTTTTCAAAAGCCGTATTATAGGTTTCATCTGCCGAAAAACCGCTTCCCGTCTGTTTATTTATCATATAAAGACGGCTGTTTGGCGTGATTTTTGTGGCTTCGGAGGTTTCCAATATACTGCCGATATTAATATTTACAATAATCAGATTGCTTGTGCGGATTTTATTCACCTGGGTATAAATTACCGGGATTATATTCTTTTTAACTCCATTGTGCGTAACGGTTGTGGGCGGAAGAATAACTGAACCTGAAATGGGAGTTTTGAATTTTTGCCAATACTGCTTATCATAGTCATCATAAATATAACTTATATCAAAATAAGTGTCAAAATCTGTTGTGATTGTCGGTGAATATACTTTCTTTGCGCCTCTGTTTACAATAACGGTACTATCAATAAACTGCGAGCTGCTTTTCAAAGTGCTTAATATGGACTGAGCATATTTGGTTTCGTTATCTTCGGCATATTCGGAGGTGTTTTTAACAAAATTTGCAAATCTGTCATTGGCGGTAATAAAATTTATTGCGGAGTTGATATTTTGAATATTAATTTCATTTTCTTTGTAAATCGCTTCAAGCTTATACGAACATTCATTTTTTATACTCTGCATCGAACTGTTCCGAAATATAGCCAAGGACGATAATATGAAAATTAAAAGAATCAAACACGGAAACAGGACAGCAAAAAATATTTTTGCAAGTGTTTTGTTGCGCTCTTTATATTTAATTTCCGTCATGCCGAAAACCCCTCTCTGTAATTTATAAACAGATGTAATATCTTTCTGTATTTTAAATTATAGCATACATAATATGCAAATTCAAGATAAAGAAAGAATAAATGCATCGATTTTCGCCTTAAAAACATAGAAAATTCGTCCTTAAAATATCAGCAGGGTGAAAAATGTATGAAAAAATGAAAGTGTCTTTTCTGAGGGGCGAAAATTGTTACATTTGTCGGAAATGTATCTTGAAAAGCTCGGTATGTGATGTTAAACTGGCTTTGCTGAACAGCTGAAACGAAATTAATTTATTTTGTGAGGAGGTAATTTTAAATGAGAGGAAAAAGGATAATTGCATCGGCAATGGCGCTGGCATTGGCGCTGACGGCGGCAAGCTGCGGACAGGAAAAAAAGAGCGGCGGAAAGGTTACAATACGGGTGGGAAACTGGCCCGATGATACAAAACCGCAGCAGGTTGAGGTATATAACGGATATGTAAAAAAAATGAATGAGTTATATCCCGACATTGAAGTAGTGCCGGATACATATCAATATGATGTAAAAACCTTTATGGCAAAAGGAGCAAGCAATCAGCTTCCGACCGTGTATACGACATGGTTTTCCGAAATCGGTAAAATTATAAATTCGGGGTATACGGCGGACATAACAAAGCAAATGAACGAAAACGGTTACTCGAAGAGTCTTAATCCGGAGCTTTTGTCACTTGTATCAAAGGACTCGAAGATTTATGCCATACCCAAAGATTCATATGCGCAGGGCTTATTTATTAATGTTAATCTTTTTACGGAAGCAGGTCTGATTGATGAAAACGGACTTCCTATTTATCCGAAAACTTATGAGGAAATGGCGCAAGCCGCTAAGACAATCAAGGAAAAAACAGGAAAAGCGGGCTTTATAATCCCCGCAACATCGAATATGGGCGGCTGGCACTTCATGAACATTGCATGGAGCTACGGCGTGAAATTTGAAGAGCAGGATGCGGACGGAAAGTGGAAGTCAACCTTTGATACACAGGAATGTGTTGCTGCACTTCAATACGTAAAGGATTTGAAATGGAAATATAATTGTGTACCCGAGAACATTCTGGTGGATAAAAATGAAATGATGCGAATGTTTGCAACAGACCAGGTGGCAATGTGCTTCCTTGATCCGCCGAGCGGCAAGCTTGTAACCGATTACGGTATGAATAAAGACAATGAAATGGTTGTAAGTATGCCCGAAGGTCCGCAGGGCAGATACTCGCAGATGGGCGGAAACGTACAGATGGTAGCGCCCAATGCAACGGACGAAGAAATTGATGCGGTGTTTAAATGGATGGAAATTACCGGCTGCAGCCCCGAGCTGACGGAAGAGGGAAAAGCCGGAATAGAAAGCAATATTCAGGCAACACTGGCAAAGAACGGCATAGTTCTTGACCAGACTCCGTTCAAAATCTGGGTTTCCGATGAAAGAAACAATACGGAAAAAGAAATAAGAAGCAAGTATGCAAACATAGATCCGCAGAAGTTCCGGAATTATTATGATTTTGAAAATGTAATAATTAATCCCGAGGAGGCGCAGGGCGCACAGGAGCTTTATGCAATTCTTGATAAGTGCATTCAGGAGGTACTGACAAACGAACATGCAGATCCGGCGCAGCTGGTAAAGCAGGCGGCATCGGATTTTCAGAAAAACTGTCTTGATAAGACAATCGACTAATTATAAATTTAAAAGGAATGAACAAATATGTTAAAAACCAAACGGCAAAGCAATAAATTAAGATTTAAAGGTCTTGTGCAGAAAAATATATCAGGCTGGATGCTGATGCTGCCGAGCATACTGCTGTTTATATATGTTGTATGGCGTCCGATAGCTATGGGAGCTTACGATTCTTTTTTCAGACTGAAAGGCTATACACCCGTGGAATTTGTCGGAATTAAAAACTATATGGACGTAATAACCTCTACCGATTTTCCGACTGTTTTGCTTAATACGTTTAAGTATGTCATGTGGTCGCTGATAATAGGTTTTCCGCTGCCGTTTTTTGTTGCGGTGGTGTTGAACGAAATGCTGCACGGAAAAGGCTATTTTAAGTTTACAATGTATTTTCCGGCGGTTATTCCGAGCATAGCGGTATCGCTTATATGGTACTTTATTTATGAACCGAGTCAGGGCGGATTGCTTAATTCTTTGCTGTATGTGCTGGGACATGATCCGATTGAATGGCTCCAGAATAAAAATCTTACAATACCGTTAATTGTTATCAGTATGTCATGGAA
>CAKSGG010000149.1 GCA_934454215.1 uncultured Clostridia bacterium | reverse complement strand
GATTAATACAGGTGATATAATTACGGCGGCTGCGGATATAGATAACAGTTTCGGTGCGGTTGATGAATTTAATATAATTGTCGCAGCGTATGACAGCGTCGATAAATTAATCAACTGCATAAAATCAGATGTCTTTACTCCCGAACAGGGATTAAAAATATCGGAGGCACAGCTTTATACAGTGCCTGATGATGCTGCATATGTAAAAGCATTTGTATGGAGAATGACAAATATTAAGCCGTGGAAAGATGAATTTAAAAAGAATGTAGGATAGTTAAGAAAGGAATTTGAAAAATGAGACAAATAAGAAAAGAACAGCTTGAATTTTTGGATTGGGAGTTCGGAGTGTTTTTCCATTTCGGAATCAGAAGTTTTTATGAAGGTCATACTGATTGGGATATGAAAGAAATGCCTCTTGAGGGATTCAATCCGACATCGCTTGATTGCGAGCAATGGATAAAGACGATAAAAGAGGCAGGAGCAAAATATGCGATTTTTGTCTGCAAGCATCATGACGGCTTTGCAAACTGGCCGTCAAAATATACCGATTATTCTGTTGCGAATACACCGTGGAAAAACGGCAAAGGCGACGTTGTAAGAGAATATGTTGACGCCTGCCGTAAATACGGTGTAAAAGTTGGCTTGTATTATTCGCCGGCTCAGTTCGGTTCAAAAGGGATTAATGCAAAAGAATACGACGATTATTTTATAAATCAGATTTCGGAGCTGCTGACAAATTACGGCAAAATAGATTATTTATGGTTTGACGGCTGCGGAAGTGAAAACCATGAATATGATACGGTTCGTATAGTAAAAGAAATAAGAAGAATGCAGCCCGGTATTTTGATTTTCAATATGTGGGACCCCGATACCAGATGGGTAGGAAATGAATCGGGATTGGTGCGTATGCCGAATCATAACATAGTGAAGGATTTAAATTTTTCTGTTATGACGGAAGAAAAGGACGAGCTTGATGACGCAAGATTTTTACCGTCCGAATGTGATTGCCGAATGAGGCTTGAAAACTGGTTTTACAGTGAAAATGACTTGCATACGCTGAAAAGCCTTGATGAGCTTATGGGATTGTATTATTATTCGGTCGGCAAAGGCGCAAATCTGCTATTAAATATCGGTCCTGACAGAAGAGGGCTTCTGCCTTATGAGGATACTGCAAGAATACTGGAATTTGGCAAAAAAATAAAAGAATTGTTTTCAAACAGTATTGCGGGAAAAGACAGAACCGAAAGAAACGGAAATACATATACGGTAAATCTTGGAGAACATACGCTTGTCAATCATGTTGTACTTGAAGAGGATATTACGGAAAGTGAAAAAGTTGAAAAGTTTGAAGTTTATATTTATCCCTACAGCTACGGCAAATCGGTTCTTGTATATGAGGGAACAACGATAGGACATAAGCATATATGCAAATTCCCGACTATAAGAACGCAGAAAATTGATATTGTTATTACAAAGGAGAGCGCTCCGCATAAATTAAAGGACATAAATATTTATTACGGTAAATAATTTTATTAAAAAAAAAACGGCATTAGTCTGGTGTTTATTTTATAATTAAGAAAATACTTGACTTTAGTGTCGTTTTTTGATATAATAATATATTAGTTATAGTTAAAGAAAGGCTGGTTTTTCATAATGAAAGAATTAATGCTCGGAAATGCCGCAGTTGCAAGAGGCGCTTATGAAGCCGGAGTGCGTGTCGTTTCCTCATATCCGGGTACTCCAAGTACTGAAATAACGGAAAATATAGTGAAATACGATGATATTTATGTTGAGTGGGCTCCCAATGAAAAGGTTGCCGCTGAGGTTGCTATAGGTGCGTCGATTGCCGGTGCACGTGCAATGTCATGTATGAAGCATGTTGGCTTGAACGTTATGGCTGACCCTGTTTTTACGGTGAGCTATACGGGAGTGAACGGCGGCTTGGTTTTCTGCGTTGCGGATGACCAGGGAATGCACTCGTCACAAAATGAACAGGATTCAAGACACTACGCAAAAGCGTCAAAAATTATGATGCTTGAGCCGTCTGACAGCTCTGAATGTAAGGACTACATCAAGGAAGCGTATGAGCTTTCGGAACAGTTTGACACGCCTGTATTTCTTCGTCTTTCAACGAGAGTATCTCATTCTCAGAGCCTTGTTGAAGAAGTTGACAGGGAATGTCAGCCCTTGAAGGATTATGAAAAAAATCCTCAAAAATATGTAATGATGCCCGGAAATGCAATAAAGCGTCATGTCGTTGTTGAGGAAAGAATGAAAGCAATCAAGGAAATGGCGGAAACCTCTCATCTTAACAGGATTGAAGATAACGGAAGTAAAATAGGTATTATTGCGTCGGGTATTGCTTACATATACGCAAAGGAAGCTTTGGGCGATAAGGTGAATTATTTAAAGCTTGGTATCGTTTACCCTATGCCCGACAAATTAATAAAGGACTTTGCGGCAAAATGCGATAAGGTGTATGCGATAGAAGAGCTTGACCCGTTTATTGAAGAGCATTGCAAATCAATAGGCGTTGATGTAATCGGCAAAGATAAATTTACGCTTTTGGGAGAATATACTCCGTCAATGATTAAGAAGGCTGTTCTTGACGAAGCTCCTGCCGAATTTGATAAGATAGAAGAACAGATTCCCGTCCGTCCTCCTGTTATGTGTGCAGGATGTCCCCACAGAGGAACATATTATGTTCTTAAAAAGCTGGGCTTGACCGTTTCGGGAGATATAGGCTGTTATACATTGGGTGCTACTCCTCCGCTTAACAGTCTTGATACCACAATCTGTATGGGAGCGTCAATAAGTGCGGCTCATGGTATGGCAAAAGCGAGAGGTACTGAATTTAACAAAAAACTTGTTTCTGTTATAGGTGATTCAACTTTCATGCATTCAGGTATTACGGGATTGGTTGACATAGTGTACAATAAGGGTAATAATACGGTTATTATTCTTGATAATTCAATTACGGGAATGACGGGACATCAGGATAATCCTACAACAGGATATACAATAAGAAAAGAGCCGACAAAGCAGGTTAATCTGATTACACTTTGCAAGGCGGTGGGGATAGAACATATTACGGTTGCAGACCCGTTTGACGTAAAGAATTTTGAAAAAGTAGTTAAAGAAGAGGTTGAAAGGGAAGAACCGTCGGTAATAATTGCTCAGCGTCCTTGTGCGCTGCTGCCGAATATGCGTAAAACATATGTCGGACATTGCAGAATTACGGATAAATGTAAGAAGTGTAAAATGTGTATGAAACTTGGATGTCCTGCAATTTCACTTGACGGGGACATTGTTAAGATTGATTCAACGCAATGTAACGGCTGCGGACTGTGCGTGAATGTTTGTCCGTTCGGCGCAATAGAAAAGGAGGATTAATTCTATGAATATAATGATTGTCGGCGTTGGCGGTCAGGGTACTCTGCTTGCCAGCCGTATACTGGGTAAGGTGGCAATAAAAGAGGGCTATGACGTTAAAGTCAGCGAGGTTCATGGAATGAGCCAAAGAGGAGGAAGCGTTGTTACATACGTTAAATTCGGCGAAAGGGTTTATTCACCTATAATTGACAAGGGTGAGGCGGATTTAATTCTTGCATTCGAGATATTGGAGGCATACAGAGCATTGCCATTCCTGAAAAAAGGCGGAAAGATGATTGCAAATGTTCAGCAAATGAACCCGATGCCTGTTATAATCGGCGCTATGGCTTATCCCGAAAACATAGAAGAAAAGCTTTCGAAAAAAATTGATTTGCAGGCGATTGACGCACTTTCGGCGGCAATGAATGCAGGAAATGTTAAAGCAGTCAATGTAGTATTGATTGGCGTACTTGCAAAGAGTACAAATATCGCAAAGGAAGTATGGATAGATGCGATAAAAGAAACCGTTCCCGAAAAATTCCTTGATGTTAATTTAAAGGCATTTGAAATCGGTTATGCAATGTAAGGGGTAATACAGTGGCTTATATTATCGCAGCATTTGCTGTGGCTTTGTTAATTGCTTTTCTATGGATAAAACGATATAAAAAACACGTTCCATGGAAACATTGGAGTGAAGAAGATACAGATATTTAAAAGGAGAATTTGAAATGGCATTATTTCAACCGCAGATAGAGGCTATGCCCCGTGAGCAAATCCGTGAGCATCAGCTTGAAAAATTAAAATGGCAGGTTAAAAGGGTATATGAAAATGTACCCATGTACAGAGAACGTATGAACGAAGCGGAGGTTTCGCCCGACGATATTAAGTCGCTTGAAGACCTTGCAAAGCTTCCGTTTACAACAAAACAGGATTTGAGAGATTATTACCCGTTTGATTTGTTTGCCGTTCCCAAAAAAGAGATAGTAAGAATACATGCTTCGTCGGGAACAACAGGCAAACAGATTGTATCGGGATATACAAGAAATGACCTTGATATGTGGGCGGATTGTTTTGCACGTCAGCTTACGGCGGCAGGAGCGGACAAAAAGTCAATTGTGCAGGTGGCGTACGGCTACGGCTTGTTTACGGGCGGCTTGGGCGCTCACGGAGGAACTGAAAAGCTTGGAGCAATGGCAATACCTATTTCATCGGGCAATACCGAAAGGCAGATAAGATTTATGTGCGATATGGGTACTACTCATTTATGCTGTACTCCGTCATATGCGATGTATCTCGGCGAAACGGTAAAGGAAATGGGCGTAAAAAACCATTTAAAATTAAAATCGGGTATTTTCGGCGCTGAGCCGTGGACGGAAGAAATGCGCACAAAAATCGAAGAGGCTCTTGGAATTACAGCGTATGATATATACGGGCTTACAGAAGTAATGGGTCCGGGCGTGGCATATGAGTGTGAAGAAAAGCATGGAATGCACATATGCGAGGATATGTTTATTGTGGAAGTTATCGACCCGGAAACGGGTGAGGTTCTTCCCGAGGGTTCATTCGGTGAGCTTGTATTTACGACTATTACAAAAGAGGGACAGCCGCTTATCCGTTACCGTACAAGAGACTTGTGTATTCTTGATTATTCGGAATGTTCATGCGGCAGAACTCATGTAAGAATGAAGAAACCTACGGGACGTACAGATGATATGCTTATAATCAGAGGCGTAAACGTATTCCCGTCACAGATTGAAGAGGTTCTTTTGAGAAACAGTATTGAGGTTTCTCCGAACTATCAGATTTTTGTTGACAGAGTAAATAATACAGATACTCTTGATATAAATGTTGAGCTTAGTCCGAAATTCAACGGCGATGTTGAAACGGAAAAGCATAATCTTGAATCACAATTACGTTCAGCATTGGGAATAGGTGCGAAGGTTCATTTGCTGCGCCCGAAATCAATTGTACGCAGCGAGGGAAAAGCGAAACGTGTTGTCGATAACAGAAAGCTTGTTGATTAAATTGATATACCTTATTAAACTGTTTGGTTTTATAAGGTATATTTTTATAGACAAAATTAAACATATTCCTTGTTTGCTCTTGAAAAATAAAAAAACTATTGACAAGATTAGTCAAAATGTTATATAATAAATATGACTTGTTATAATTTGAATGGGTAATAATACATATAAGAATTTTGACATATTTTTGAAGGGAGCTAATGAAAGTAGATGAAATTTAATATAAAAAGATATTTTCAGGTGCTGGGAATATCCCTGTGTGTAGTATTGGCTGCGGCAGTAGTATGTATGGGAATAGATTTTTCGGCATTGTTCAATAAAGATACAGCAACCCCCGATGAGCATACTACGGCGGTGCAGGACGATAAAATCAACGTATTGGTGATGTGTGTGGATATTGACGGATTAAGAACCGATGCAATTATGCTTGCGCAGTATGACACACAAACCAATTCGGTTAAGCTGTTATCAATACCTCGCGATACAAGAATGTTTGTAGGCAACAGGTATCAGAAAATAAATGCGGCGCACGCATATATCGGAGAGAGCGGAAAAATAGGAGGTCCCGAGGCTGCTTGTGAAGCGGTTACAAGAATTACGGGAGTGCCTATAAATTATTATATAGATTTTTCGTTTGATGCCGTGGCTCATGTTATTAACGATATAGGAACGATTAATTTTACAATTCCCGATGTAACAGGGGACGGGGAAGGTATGGTATATGATGACCCTGTGCAGGGACTGCATATAAATCTGCCGCCCGGAAATTATGACCTTGACGGTTCGCAGGTAGTTCAAATGCTCAGATACCGTAAAAATAACTACGGAAAAGGCTATTTGAACGGTGACAGAGACAGAATTGCTTTACAGCAGGAGTTTTTAAAGAGCTTTGTAGACCAAAAGCTTAATGCCTCTCTGATATTGAAAATCCCTGCAATTTGGAAAGACATAACATCGGAGATTAAAACAAATGTTGATATAACCGATGTTATAAAATATTCAAAATATCTGACGGGCTTTTCTTCGACGAACATAGCAACATTCCAATTGCCCGGAACTGACGCAAGAGACAGCGTGAACGGTTCGGTATGGGTGCCGAATCTTGAACAGATACGTGAGCTTATCAATACGGAATTTGGTTATCCTGCCGATAATATAACCGTAGAGGCGCCGAATCAGGGAATAGGCATTGACAGCAGCAGTTATGAATACGGAACTTATAATGAGAATCTGACGTATGAGGAAGGATATTATGACTCGGAGTTTGATATTTATGATAATTAAAAAAATCCGCAAGATTGAAAAAAAATCTTGCGGATTTTTTATAAGCTTTTATATCTTCTGAATAATTTTAAATATTAAGAATTGGTTAAAATTCATAAACTTATTAAAGGGTATTGACAACATATGTCTAATGTGGTAGACTATATATGTCGACAAGAGTAGAATGTAATGGAGGTATGCCTTATGACAAATATTAATATAGGTGAAGCGGAGCTTGAAATTATGAAGGTTGTATGGAAAACAGATGAACCGATAGGTTCAGCGGCAATCGGAAAAGCCGTTGAAGAAAAGGGCTGGAAACGTACAACGATTGCCACATTTCTTGCAAGACTTGTTGAAAAGGGTGCACTGTCCGCCGAAAGACGGGGTAAGGCTTGGTATTACACGCCGATTTTAACAGCAAAGGAATATAAAAAATCACAGGTGAAAAACCTTATAAAAAATCTGTTTGACGGCTCTGCCGAAAATTTGGTTGCCGCACTTTTTGAAGAAGAACAGTTTTCTGATAAGGATATACGGGAACTGAAAGCAATTTTTGAAAATAAGGAGGGAGGAAAATGATTGGTGAAATATTCAAGACTCTTTTAATCACATCGCTTGCAGGCTCTGCGCTTGCAATTGCAATCAGCCTGCTGCGTCCGATAACAAAAAAGATTTTCGGATATTCGTGGCATTATTACATATGGCTGTGCGTACTTTTTGTAATGCTTATGCCGGTGAGGTTTAATGTAAAACCGACAGCAATGCCAAGCATTGTAACACAAGCGGTACAGACAGAACAAACAACCATCAGCGAACAGTCCGAAACAGCCGAAAATATTGTGCGGACGGATACGGCACAAAAACCGCAGCTTTTGCGGAAAGCGACTGTTATATGGAATAACAGAATTAATATTTTAGCATATTTATGGCTTATCGGTGCAATAGCTTTAACGCTCTTAAATGTTGCACGGTATGTAAGGC
>CAKSGG010000148.1 GCA_934454215.1 uncultured Clostridia bacterium | reverse complement strand
GACCTGCCCGATAAGGATTGTCCCAATTGCGGCACTAAGTATAATAAGGATGGACATGATATACCGTTTGAGACATTTTTGGGATTTGCAGGCGATAAAGAGCCCGATATTGACTTGAATTTCAGCGGTGAGTATCAGCCTACAATTCATAAATATACCGAAACATTTTTCGGCGAAGGCTTTGTGTTCAGAGCGGGAACAATAGGAACGGTGGCGGAAAAGACGGCGTTCGGATATGTAAAGAAATATATTGAAGAAACGGGAAAAACCATGCGCAATGCGGAGATGAAACGGTTGGCAAAGGGCTGTGAGGGCGTAAAGAGAACATCGGGGCAGCACCCGGGCGGAATAATTGTTGTTCCGTATACAAATAATATTCATGAGTTTTGTCCTGTACAGCACCCTGCCGATGACCCCAATTCATCAATAGTGACAACGCATTTTGATTATCACTCGATAGATTCAAATTTGCTGAAGCTTGACGAGCTTGGTCACGATGACCCGACAGTAATAAGAATGCTTGAAGATTTAACGGGCTTTAATCCGCAGGACGTACCGCTTGACGACCCCGAAACATTAAGCCTGTTTACATCAAACAAGGCACTTAAACTGCATGATGACATCGGAACAAATCTGGGGAGCTACGGAATCCCCGAGTTCGGAACAAAATTTGTACGGCAGATGCTTATAGATACGGCGCCGACAAAGTTTTCGGAGCTTGTGAGAATTTCGGGTCTTTCGCACGGTACCGATGTTTGGCTTAACAATGCGCAGGAATTTATAAGACAGGGCTTTACGGATTTGTCACACTCTATATGCTGCCGTGACGATATTATGATTTATTTAATATCAAAAGGCGTTGAGGCAAGCCATGCGTTCAAAATAATGGAGGCTGTCCGAAAGGGAAAGGGATTAAAACCCGAAGACGAGGAGGCTATGAAAGCCGCAAACGTTCCCGAATGGTATCTTGAATCATGCCGAAGAATAAAATATATGTTCCCGAAGGCTCATGCTGTTGCTTATGTAACGAGTGCATTTAGAATTGCATATTTTAAAGTACACTATCCCGAAGCCTTTTATATAGCATATTTCAGCGTCAGAGCAGATGATTTTGATGCTCTTATGATGGCAAAGGGAATAGACAGGGCGAGAGAGGCAATGGAAGAAATTTACGCAAAAAAGCGTGATAATACCGTATCGCCGAAAGAAGAAAACCTGCTGCCGATTCTTGAAATATGTATAGAAATGTATGCAAGAGGAATAAAATTTGTCGAGATAGATTTATATAAATCTCACGCTACGGATTTTCTGCTGGTTGATGAGGGAATTTTACCGCCGCTGAATGCAATCCCCGGTTTGGGAGAAAATGCGGCAAAAGCGATAACTGCGGAAAGAGAAAAGGGACAGTTTAAAACGGTTGAGGATTTAAGAATAAGAACTGGCATTACAAAGACGAATATAGACGTACTTGAAAAAATGGGCTGTTTTGAACGACTGCCCGACGCCGACCAGGTATCAATGTGGGAAATTTAATATTGGAGGATAAAAAATGACTAAGCTTGAAGAATTTAAAGAAAAAATAAAAAATAAAAAGGTAACGGTAATAGGAATTGGAATTTCCAATTTACCTTTGATAAAATACCTTGTTTCTCTGGGGGCGGACGTTACAGCCTGTGATAAAAGGAATAAAGATGATTTAGGGAAAAATTATGCAGAGCTTGAAACGCTTGGGATAAAATTTAATCTTGGCGAGAATTATCTTGATAATATAGACGGCGAAATTGTTTTTAAAACCCCGGGAATGAGGTTTGATGTGCCTGCGCTCAACAAGGCAAGGGAAAGAGGTGCGGTTGTTACATCGGAAATGGAGGTTTTCTTTGACGTATGCCCGTCGCATATAATTGCCGTAACGGGAAGTGACGGAAAGACTACAACCACAACTCTTATAAACAAGATGATGTCGGGTGCGGGATATAATACATGGCTCGGCGGAAATATCGGAAATCCGCTGCTTACGCAAACGAAAAACATGAAAGCTGATGATTGGGTAATTTTGGAGCTGTCAAGCTTTCAGCTTCATACAATGCGTAAGTCGCCTGAAATTGCGGTTATAACCAATATATCGCCAAATCACCTTGATATGCACAAGGATTACCAAGAATATATTGACGCAAAGAAAAATATTATGCTGTACCAGAACGAGAATAATATTCTTGTTACAAATGCGGATAATGAGGTAACGGCGCAGCTTGCAAGGGAAGCGAAAGGAAAAGTAAAATATTTTTCAAGAACCGATAAAAAAGCTGATTTTTATGTTAATGACGGATATATTTGCCGTCGGGGCGAAAAGGTTTTGAATATAGATGACATAACAATCCCGGGTATGCACAATGTTGAAAATTATATGACTGCAATGGCGGCAACGGAGGGACTTGTTAGTGATGACGTTATAAGAAAAATTGCAAAAGAATTTGAGGGAGTTGAACACAGAATTGAGTTTGTGCGTGAAATCAACGGTGCAAAATATTACAACAGTTCCATTGATTCAAGTCCTAACAGAACAATCAATACATTAAAGGTTTTTGAGGGTAAAAATGTAATTCTTATAAGCGGCGGTAAGGATAAGGGTATACCGTACGACGAAATCGGCGAGCCTATCGCAAACGGAGTAAAGACGCTTATTCTGATAGGTGCAACAACCGAAAAAATCGAGGATGCAGTTAAGGCAACGGGTAAAAATATTGAAATCATAAAAAAGCAGACGTACGATGATGTTGTAAGATGCGCTTACGAAAAGGCGCAAAAGGGAGATATAGTTTTGCTGTCGCCTGCGTCAACGAGCTTTGATATGTTCAGAAATTTTGAGGAACGAGGAAATTTATTTAAGGAATTGGTTAAAAAGCTGTAATTATGATAAGATTAATAACAGGAGGCGCAGGCTCGGGAAAATGCGGACTGTGTCTTGATGAAATAGAAAAGCTTCATAGCGAAAATCCCGAGGCGCAATGTCTTATGCTTGTAAACGAGCATTATTCTCATGAAACCGAAAAGCTTTTTAATGAGCGGTTCGGAGGGACGGGACTTAATAATATAGAGGTAACAACATTTCGTAAATTGTCACGTGAGCTTTTGAGTGAAAGAGAGCGGCGCACAATGACGGGGGCAGGTCAGCAGATGCTGCTGCAAAAAACGGTTGCGCAGTATTTGCAGACAAACCCCGAAATAAACGGAAAATTACGCCGTGCGGTACGCCGCAGCGGCTTTCTTGACGTACTCGGAACAATGATAAAGGAAATGAAAAGCTACGGAGTGAGTGCCGAAGAACTGAGTTCGAGTGCAGAGAATGTCAGGAATAATAAGGCTTTGCGGGAAAAGCTTTTTGCAATTGCCGATATGTATGAAATATATTCGGAAAATTTTGACGGACTTGAATATAACGATGTCCGGGATTTGACGGAAATGCTTGCCGCTGCTGTTGAAAACAGCGGGAAATTTGAAAATACATATATGTGGATTGACAAATTTGACGAACTTCTTCCGCAGCAAATGAAAGTGATTCGTGCACTGCATAATAAGGTGAAACAGCTTACGGTCAGTGTTTGCTATCCGTCGGACGCTATGGAAGCGCCTCTTTATTCGGAGGTGGAAAGAACGCTGAATAAGGTCATGGCTCTTGACCAGGATATTGAGCATATCGACTGCGGCAGGCATTTAAAAAATATAAAGTCGCCAGAAATTAAGTTTTTGCTTGAAAATTGGGATGGTGCTGCCGAATATAACGATAAGACAAATGATATTAAAATATTTGAAGGGCGTGACGCATATAACGAAACGGAGTATGCCGCAGCAAAAATCAGTGACCTTGTACGTGAGGATAATTACAGATTTAGGGATATAGCCGTAATCTGCGGAAACGAGGACGAATACGGATATTTAATAGATACGGTTTTTAATGAATACGGTATACCGGCATTTCCCGATTCAAAGATAATACTGTCCGATCACCCGATTGCGGTTCAGATAATTTCACTGTTTGATATTTTTGAAGAAAATTTTGATTACAAATCCGTTTTCACTTACCTGAAATCGGGATATATATATGAGAAAACAAAAAACGGAGTTAAAAATATATTGCGTGACAATATAGATATACTTGAAAACTTTGTGCTCAAATACGGAATACGGGGCAAGAAAAAATGGCTTTCGGACGAGGACTGGAAATGTGCCGCTAAAATTTCGGATATTGCGGGAGATGATGAAGACAGTGAAAAATATATTGCAAGGCTTGAACAAGAGGAAAAGCTTATAAATTCAATACGCAAAAAAATTATAAAGCCGATAAAAAAGTACGACAAACATTCAGACGGTAAGCATACGGTAAAAAAACATGCGGAGCTGCTTTTTGAATTTCTTAATGATATAAATTTATATGAGGGTCTGCGCTTTGAAATTATGCGTTTTATAAAAAATGACGATATAAACGAGGCGGACAGATTTGAAAGAATATGGGGACTTATAATGGACGTTCTCGACCAGGCGGTCATAGCTTTGGGCGACGTAAAAATGGACAGAGAGGAATTTGGAAAATACATAAAGACAGGTATTTCAAAATGTGAAATTCGTATAATCCCGTCGGGAATTGACAGGGTTTATATCGGCACGGCGGAACGGAACGCACCGTCAGATGTAAAGGCTATGTTTATTTTGGGAGCTGTCGGAGGAACATTTCCTAACGAAATTAAAAATGAGGGATTTTTGTCAAATGCCGACAGATACGAAATAAACGAAATGCACACAATAACGCTCGCGCCCGATACGTCGGGAAGAATGAATAAAAGAAGGTTCGGTATATTTAAAACATTGTCGGCGGCAACGGAAAAATTATTTATCAGCTACGCAGCTCAGGATATAAACGGCAGACGGCAGTCGTGTTCAAGGCTCGTAACCGATATAATGCGTAAATTTACAGACTTGAAAATAGATGATGATATGAGCCTGAACAGCAATACGACGGGGGTATATGTTGCGTCTCCAAATGTTACAATACACCGCTTGCTTAGAAATAAATCCGACAATACCGATAATCCCGTGTGGGACGCTGTGTATTCGTATTATGAGGAGCATAATATGTACCCCGATTTAATGCGTTTGATTGACGGAAAAAAACGTGCCATGTCAAGGCAGTTTGAAACGATAGACGAAAGCGAAGCGCTCGGATTGTACGGTGATGAAAGAGCGGTGTACAGTGCAAGCCGATTGAACGTGTATGCACAATGTCCGTACAGATATTTTATGCAGTACGGCTTGAATATAAAAGAGCGTGAAATATGGGAGATTGCGGCAAATGATATAGGTACATATGCTCATATGATAATTGAGGGCTTTTGCCGTTCGGTGGAGGGCAATGAAACCGATTTAACGAAAAAGGCTCAAATGTGGTCGGAGCTGACGGAGAAACGCAAAAACGAAATACTTGACGGATTGTTTAAAAAAGCGGAAGAAAAAGTGGCTTTATCCGAAATTAACAGCCGAAGTAAGGTACTGCACATAATGAAACGAATGGAAAAGGTAATTTCGACTGCGGTTGAAACGGTACATTCAAGCTTGAAATACGGCAACTATTCAATTGCGGGAGAAGAATGTGAAGTGTCTATGGATATAAACGAGCGTGTTTCTCTGAGGGGAATTATTGACAGGCTCGATATATGCGACGCAGGCTCATATAAGGGAATAAGAATAATTGACTACAAAACGGGACGGACAGCGTTTAATATAACAAATATTCTCAACGGTATTGATATGCAGATGGTTTTGTATGCGGCGGCGGCAAAGGAATATTATTCAAAAGAAGATTCCGAGGGCGTGTACAGAATTACGGGAATATATTACAGCCATGTCAGAGAAGACAGGAAAAATCAAAAGATAAGCGATACAAAAGAAAGTATTCAAAATGAAATAACGAATGCAAGAAAGCTTGACGGAATAACCTTTTCGACGGAAAACGGCGGAACAGATGTGCTGTATGATATGGACAGCCGTCTTGAAAACGGAGAAGAAAGTGATTTTCTTGATATTAAATTGAATAAAAACGGAACCTTCAGTGCAAATTCAAAGAAAAAAATATTAAGCTTTTCCGACGGAGAAAAACTTGCCGGTAAAGTCAAAAAAATTGCAGTGGATTATGATAATGAAATCCGCAGCGGAGTGATAAAGCAAAACCCGTATAAGGAAGCGAAGGATGTTACGGCGTGCAGATACTGCAATTATGCTCAGATATGCGGAATATTTGATGAAATAGAGGGCAGAGAGCCTGACAAAACGAAAACCGTTGACGGAGAAGAGGGAGCTGATAAATAAAAAATGGAGGTAAAATGGACGCCGGAACAGCAAAAGGCTATCAATATGCCGTCGGGACAGGGGAATATACTTGTAAGTGCGGCGGCAGGCAGCGGAAAAACCGCAGTTCTTGTCGAGCGTATTTTTCAAAAAATTAAAAATGAAAAGATTGATATAGATAAATTTCTTGTTGTTACGTTTACAAACGCTGCTGCCGACGGAATGAAAGAAAAAATTGAACAGCGGTTCAGAAAAGAAATTGCGGATGCTCCGCATGAGGAAAAGACATTTTGGCAAAAACAGCTTCGCCTTGTGGATATGGCGGATATAAACACAATGGACGCATATTGTCTGAATATATTAAAGAATAATTTTCAGAATATCGGAATTGACCCGAATTTCTTTATTCTTGATGATGCCGAATACAGGCTTTTGAGAGAAGAAACGGCGGAAAATATGTTTGAAAGACTGTATGATGAGCAGAACGGGGATTTTTTGTCGCTTATAGATAAATATGCTTCGTTTAAAGATGACAGCAGACTTACGGCAATTCTTTTTAAAATACATTCGTTTATTTCAAATTTTGCCGAGCCTATGGAATGGCTTAAGGAGAAATCGGAAATGTATATGGAGGATATGTCGCAAAGCCCGTTTGTGAGTTATCTTATAAACGATTATTTGCGCCCTGAAACGGAAAAGCTTCATGCGGCGGCGGTGAGAATAAAAAAAAGCATATCCGCAACGGACGAAAGGTATAAGCCGCTTGCGGACAGCATTGAAATTATCTGTACCGCATTGACAGAGCTTAATTCAGCGGACAGCCTTAATGATATATGCGAATGGAATATAAAATATGATGAAAAGGAAAAAATATTCAAAGCACCTTTGCCAGCGAAAATAACCGCAAAGCTCAGAGAAATAGACGGATTTGAGGAATATTTGAATCAAATAAGGACGCTTATAAAAAAGATAACGGAGGCTTTGACTATAGTAAACGTAAAGACGGCGGAGGAATTTACAAAGCCAGAACAGATAAGTGTTCTTATTGAAACGGCGGGTCAGCTTTACAGGCTGACAAAGATGTTTGATGACGGGCTTATGAGTGTAAAGCATAAGCGGAATGCGTATACATTCCTTGATATAGAGCATATGACATATGAGTTGTTTAAAAGCAATTCGGATATAAGGCGCAGCTATACGAATAAATATTATGAAATACTTATAGACGAATATCAGGATACAAACGGCTTGCAGGACGCTATTTTTGCGAGCATATCTCATGATAACATATTTATGGTCGGAGATTTGAAACAGAGTATT
>CAKSGG010000147.1 GCA_934454215.1 uncultured Clostridia bacterium | reverse complement strand
ATTACAAGCTGATTTGAGAATGGTGAAAATATAACCTTTTCTAAATTCAGCCTGTCATTCCATAGCGGTAAATTACAATGCTTTGTAAGTGTATTTACCTTGATTTTTGATTTATCAATATCGGCGCTTACATACAAAACCTTTGCCTTTTCATCATCGGTTAATACAACATCGGGCATTCCGTCATCATCATAGCTGTAAAAGCGTGATAAATCCACATTCCAGTCCGAATTTGCGTTATTATCCGTGGCTATTATTTCAAGCTTGAATTTATCAGGTATATCCTGTGTCGAAATATTAAGTTTCTGAACCATTTTTAAGGTTTTGCAGTCTTCCGCATATCCGTCTTCTATACTATTATTTCCCATGTATCCTGCAAACTTGCCGTTTATGACAATATCCGCCCATATCATAGGACCTGTTATTTCAGTATCGTTTACATCATTAACAAACGGCGTTTCGGATTTTATTGTATAAAAAACATGAACAAAATTATCGTCAGCCGCTACATTATCGAGTGTAAGAGTAAATCCGTGCTTACTGTCGCTCGTACCGATTGCCTCATTATATTTTTCAAGCTCGGCAAGGCTTGTTATTTCATTTGCCTTATCATTTTGAAAATATGAAATAATGTTTCGTATTGCCTCCTTCCCTGTCGGCGTTGCCGCAAAAACACTTGCAGTTCCGATGACTGCGGCAGCAGCGGCTGCGATAATCATTCCGCCTGTTCTTTTTATTGTTGATTTTTTCATTTCATTCTCCTCTACCCTTCTCATTACTTTATTTTTAAGAGTTTTATCAGGTTCGATTTTATCAAACATATCTGTAATATTTTCATGCATAATAAAAACCTCCCTCATTCAAAATAACTTTAAGCTTTTTTCTGCCCCGTGAAAGCCTCGCAAGAACGGCGGACTGTGATATTTTTAAAATATCGGCAATTTCATTTGCCGTATAACCCTGATAATAGTGCATATATATGATTATTCTGTATTTCGGCGGCAGCGCAAGCACATCCTCCAAAATACTTCTTTCTTCGTTTGTTGTCATATACCTAAGCACGTCCTCATCATGTATAACATTTTTGCGCCACGACGATTTAAACATATCCTTGCAAATATTTACGCTTGTACGAATGAGCCATGCCCTTTCATGAGAATCGCTCTCAAACTCCGGCTTGTTTTCCATAAGCCGCACAAATGCGTCTGCAACAGCCTCTTCCGCATCTTCCTTGCATTTTGTATACATAAGACATATTCCGTATATTACTTTTGAATGTTTATCATACATAGCAGAAAAGTATGCTTTTTCGTTTTCGGTCATTTCAAATGCTCCTTTCTCCATGCTGTATTTGCAAATACATAATTAATACGATTCATAAAAGCGGATTATGACATATATTATAAAAAATTATACTTCATATGTCAACAAAAAGATATTTTATGTATATTTCCAACAGTTTTTTAATTTAATGCGGATATGACAGGGCATACATAAAACCGCATAATCATGCGGTTTGCGGCATATTTTCCGAAAAATCGTTTAAAATCATTTACAAAAATAAAAAAAAATGTAAAAAGCCCTTGAAAAAAGCCGTTAATTTTGTTATAATATTCTTTAAGATTACAAGTACATAGAATGGGAGGATATATTTATGACAGATAAATTTGCAAAGGAAGGTCTCACATTTGATGATGTGTTACTCCTGCCCCAGGCATCAGACGTTACACCGAACGAAATTGACCTTACAACTCATCTGACAAAAACAATCAAGCTGAATATTCCGCTTATGAGTTCTGCTATGGATACAGTTACGGAATCGGCAATGGCAATTGCAATTGCACGTGAGGGCGGTATCGGTATTATTCACAAAAACATGACAATTGAGGAACAGGCTGCCGAAATTGATACCGTTAAGAGAAGCGAAAACGGCGTTATTGCCAATCCGTTTTCATTATCTCAGGAGCATACTCTTAAAGACGCCGACGACCTTATGTCCCGTTACCGTATCAGCGGTGTTCCGATTTGTGATAAAGATAACAAGCTGATTGGCATTATTACAAACAGAGATTTAAAGTTTGAAACGGATTTTTCAAAAAAGATTAAAGAATCAATGACTTCCGATAATCTTGTTACCGCTCTTGAAGGCACAACGCTTGAAGAAGCACAGAAGATTCTTTCAAAGCATAAGATTGAAAAACTCCCTATTGTTGATAAAGAAATGCACCTAAAGGGTCTTATCACCATTAAGGATATTGAAAAAGCTATCAAATATCCTCTTTCGGCGAGAGATGAAAACGGCAGATTAATTGTCGGTGCCGCTATCGGCGTTACAACCGATGCACTTGACAGAGTCAAAGCTGTTGTTGAAGCCGGTGCAGATGTACTTGTACTTGACAGTGCTCACGGTCATTCAAAGAATATTATAAATAAAGTAAAGGAAATCAAAGCGGCATTCCCGAATGTCCCGATTATTGCAGGAAATATCGCAACAGGCGAAGCTGCCGAAGCTCTTATTCAGGCAGGCGCTGACTGCGTAAAGGTTGGAATAGGTCCGGGTTCGATATGTACAACCCGTGTTGTTGCCGGAATAGGCGCTCCTCAGATTACAGCTATATATGATGTTTCACAGGTTGCAAAAAAATACGGAATCCCCGTAATTGCGGACGGCGGTATTAAATATTCCGGCGACCTTACAAAAGCAATTGCGGCAGGCGCTGATGTCTGCATGATGGGAAGCTTATTTGCAGGCTGCGACGAAAGCCCCGGAGAGTTTGAAATATATCAGGGCAGACGCTTTAAGGTATACAGAGGAATGGGTTCGCTTGCGGCTATGGAAAAAGGTTCAAAGGACAGATACTTCCAGACAGGCTCCAAAAAACTTGTTCCCGAGGGCGTTGAGGGACGTGTTCCCTACAAGGGTCCGGTATCAGAAACAATATTCCAAATGCTTGGCGGTTTAAGAAGCGGCATGGGTTACTGCGGTACAAAAACAATTCCCGAACTTAAGGAAAACGGCAAATTTATCAAAATTACGGGTGCAGGCTTGAAAGAAAGCCATCCTCATGATATTTATATAACAAAAGAAGCGCCGAATTACAGCTATAATAATCAAGGCTAATATTGTTAAAGTTATAAAAAAAGCACGCAGATTTACTATTTGTGTGCTTTTGTTTGTATATAAGGTAGAAAATGAAAAAAAGGGTTGTTTTTTTTGGTAATTTGCGATATAATAATATATAGAAAATGATTTATGCCGTTATTGACGGCGGAATAGAGGATTATAATGAGGATATATAATACTTTGACAAGAAAAAAAGAAGAATTTATTCCCATGAATAAAGACGAAGTCAAGATGTACTCCTGCGGTCCTACTGTATATGATTATTTTCATATAGGTAATGCACGGCCTTTTATTATTTTTGACACAATGCGGAGGTATCTTGAATATTCGGGATACAAAGTAAAATTTGTACAGAATTTTACAGACGTTGACGATAAAATGATAAAACGGGCAAACGCAGAGGGTATTACGGTTAAAGAGCTTGGCGACAGATTTATAAAGGAATATTTTGAAGACGCTCAGGCATTGGGGATTCACCCTGCAACAGTTCATCCGAAAGCAACAGAAAATATTGATGCAATAATTGATATTATAAAAAAGCTTGAAGATAACGGATATGCTTATAATGTTGACGGAAACGTTTATTTTTCAACAAAAAAATTCCGCAAATACGGAAAGCTCTCAAAACAGCCTCTTGAGGATTTGGAGGCAGGCGCAAGAATTGATGTAAACGAATCAAAGCGTGACGCAATGGATTTCGCTTTATGGAAAAAACAAAAAGAAGGCGAACCTGCATGGGAAAGTCCGTGGGGCATGGGTCGTCCGGGCTGGCATATTGAATGTTCGGCAATGGCTAACAAATATCTCGGCGAAACAATCGATTTACATTCGGGCGGTCAGGATTTAATATTCCCCCACCACGAAAATGAAATCGCACAGAGCGAGTGTGCAAATCAAAAACCGTTTTCGCATTACTGGATGCACAACGGGTATATTAATATAAACAATCAAAAAATGAGCAAATCTCTCGGCAATTTCTTTACCGTAAGAGATATAAGAAAGAAATATGACAGCGAGGTTATACGTTTCTTTATGCTTTCGGCACATTACAGAAATCCCATAAATTTTGCGGACACACTTATGGAACAGGCAAAATCGGCAGTTGAAAGGGTTTATACCTGTATTGAAAACCTTGAATTTCTGAAAGAAAACGCACCCGAAAAGGAGCTTGAAGCAGGATTTGAAGAAAGATTAAACGGTTTTAAAAAAGAATTTACAGACGCTATGGATGATGACCTCAACACAGCCGACGCAATTGCCGCAATATTTGATATTGTTTATATGGCAAATACCGAAATTAATGCAAAATCTTCAAAACAGTCCGTTGAAAAAACGCTCGGATTAATCAGAGAGCTTGGCGGAGTACTGGGCTTGTTTATAAAAGAAACAAAAAAATCAATAGATGCCGAAATTGAAGAACTTATTACCGAAAGGAATAAAGCAAGAGCCGAAAAAAACTGGGCAAAAGCTGATGAAATAAGGGATAAACTGAAAGAAATGAATATTGTTCTCAAAGACACTCCCAACGGCGTTCAATGGAGCTTGGCGGAATAATATGGAACAGTACTCACCTCTTGCACTGGCTTATATCGGTGACGGCGTGTACGAATTATATGTTCGTACACGTGTAATCGAAGAACATCCGACTATGCCGGCGCACAAGCTGCATTTGCAGACAGTAAAATATGTAAAGGCTCAGGCTCAGGCTAAAAGCATACATAACATGCTTGAATTACTTTCGGACGAAGAAACGGCAATATTTAAGAGAGGCAGAAACGCAAAGTCATATACTTCGGCAAAAAACGCCTCAATAACAGATTACCGCCATGCAACCGGCTTTGAAGCACTTATAGGCTATTTATATATAACAAAGCAAACGGAGCGTCTGAATGAGCTGATGAAAATTGCTTTTGAATGCGCTCTATAGAAAAGGAGAAGAAAAATGGATAAAAAAAGAATTACCGAACTTTCAATTATCGCAAATAAGGTACGTAAAAATGCTCTTACGGCTGTTTACAGTGCATCATCAGGGCATCCCGGAGGTTCACTTTCGATAGCGGAAATTCTTACACTTTTGTATTTTGAAGTAATGAATGTTGACCCAAAAAACCCAAAAAACCCCGACAGAGATAGGTTTGTTCTTTCAAAAGGACATACCGCACCCGCACTCTACAGTGTGCTTGCACTGAAAGGATTTTTCCCTGTAGAAGACGTTGCAACCTTCAGAAAAACAGACAGCTACCTGCAAGGTCACCCCGATATGAAGCATATTCCGGGGGTTGATATGTCAACAGGCTCGCTCGGTCAAGGTGTATCTGCCGCCGGCGGTATGGCGCTTGCTGCAAAGCTTGATAATAAAGCTTACAGAGTTTATTCAATTCTCGGAGATGGAGAAATAGAAGAAGGACAGGTTTGGGAGCAGGCTATGTTTGCGGCTCATTATAAACTTGATAACTTTACAATATTTGTAGATAATAACGGTTTGCAGATTGACGGTAACGTTGCCGATGTAATGAATCCCAACCCGATTGATAAAAAGTTTGAAGCGTTTGGCTGGCACGTTATTAAAGTTGATGCACATGATTTCAATGCGCTTATGGATGCAATAAACGAAGCAAAAGCTACAAAGGGACAACCTACTGCGGTTATTATGAAGTCAATAAAGGGCAAGAATGTTTCTTATATGGAAAACAATGCGTCGTGGCACGGCTCTGCGCCTAATAAGGAGCAGTATGAACAGGCGATTTCAGAACTTGACGCAATAATAAAAGAATTGGAGGCGACGTTATAATGGCAAAAAAAGCTACAAGAGAATCATACGGTGCAGCGTTAGTAAAATATGGAGAAAATCCTAATATTGTTGTATTGGACGCCGACCTTTCAAAATCAACAAAAACAGAAATGTTCAAAAAGGCATATCCCGACCGCTTCATAAACATGGGAATAGCCGAAGCAAATATGATGTGTGTTGCGGCAGGTCTTGCCTCATGCGGTAAAATTGCATTTGCTTCAACCTTTGCAATGTTTGCGGCAGGCAGAGCATTTGAGCAGATAAGAAACTCAATAGGCTATCCTCATTTGAATGTTAAAATTGGCGCTACTCATGCGGGTATCTCAGTCGGAGAAGACGGAGCAACACATCAGTGCCTTGAAGATATAGCGCTTATGAGAACAATCCCCGGCATGGTAATTATTAATCCTGCCGATGATGTCGAAGCAATGGCGGCTGTAAAGGCAGCCATTGAACACGACGGTCCTGTATATATGAGATTTGGACGCCTTGCCGTTGAGGACGTAAACGGAGAAGACTATAAATTTGAGCTTGGTAAGGGTGTTGAGCTTAAAAGAGGCTGTGATGCGGCAATAATCGCAACAGGTCTTATGGTCGGCGAAGCTTTAAAGGCTCATGACATTCTTGCAGCCGAAGGTATAAATGCAAGAGTAATAAATATCCATACAATTAAACCTATTGATGAGGAAATAATAGTAAAGGCAGCTAAAGAAACAGGCGCCATTGTAACTGCCGAAGAACATTACATTATGGGCGGCTTGGGAAGCGCCGTATCGGAGGTTGTGTGCGCAAACGCTCCGGCAATAGTTAAAATAATAGGTACTGACAGATTCGGAAAGAGCGGCAAGCCTGCCGAATTATTTGAAGAATACGGTCTTACTGCCGAAAATATTGTTGCCAAAGTCAAAGAAGCGATAGCATTAAAAAGCTGATTTCGGAAAGGAAATTAAATTATGAAAAAATTAATAGTAATGATTTCAGGCTTATTAATAACAATAGGATTATGTTCATGCGGAGGCGGCGGAGGTCTTTTTGCAAAACCCACCCCTACCCCTATTCCTGTCCTTGACCCTACAGCAATATTGACAGCCGATAACGTATATGCAGGAATTAACTATGAATATGTTCCCATGGTTGACGGAGAGATTAAAACTGAAGGCAATACACGCTCTGTAGTTTATGTAAGCAATCCTAAAGGTATAGGCGACAGCGTTGAAGTTAAAATAACGCAGTATAATGAGACTACAAGCATTGACCAAGTTTATCAGAAATTCTCGGCGGCTAAGGAAAAGCGCTATGAAATAACCGAGGTTACGGATTTGGGCGAAACTGCCTATATTGCATATCCGTCTATTCATGTATATGACAGAGGATGTATAATTGACATAACAGCAGGTTCGGGAAGTGATGAAACACAGCAGCAATTGCTGTTAAATCTCGCTAAGCTTGCAGTGGCAAATTTTGAACAGGTTATGCCTGCTCCTACAGTAGAAACACAGCAATAATATTAAGGGGATGTTGTCTATTAAACAGCATCCCCTTAAAAAATATATTTTAGGGGTTGTAAAATATATCCGTTTGTGGTATAATTTAATATATATTTGAGAAAGGGATTTTGATATGATTACTATTATTGCAAAATTTGATGTGCCGCATGAAAACTATGCGGAATTTATAAAATATGCAATTGCCGTAACACGCGAAACACGAAAAGAGCGCGGAAATCTTTCATATAAGATTCTTCAGGCGGAAAATGGCAGCGGCTTTACATTTATAGAGGAATGGCTTAATGACGCAGCAATTAATTCGCACAACACCGCACCGCATTTTGTAAAATTTATTGAAGAAATAAAACCAATTATAAAAGGAGATGTCTTGAT
>CAKSGG010000146.1 GCA_934454215.1 uncultured Clostridia bacterium | reverse complement strand
CCCGAACATACCGTAAACCGCATAACTAAGCCGTTTATTACGTTTTTCTTTTCCTTACCCGTTCTCATTCTGACCGTTAATTTCTGTACAACAACGGACAAATAACGGACAGTCCGTTACGGCTCATCATAATATACCGTTTATCGCCTTATGTCATTCAACGCCCTTTTATGAAGTCTCTTGACCCATTCACAGCTATAAAACATCTCATCGGCGATTTGCTCTATTGTCTTACATTCCAAATACCTAAGCCGCAATAATTTTCTGTAGGTTGGATTTTCAACACTTTCAATCACTTGTATTAATTCCTGCTTTTGTTTGCATAGCTCATTAATACAGGCTTTAACCGTCTTTATATAATCAACACTGGCGGCGGAATACTTCCCTTTAAGGTCGCCCTGTTTTAAGGCAGCCTTATTCAGTTCATAGTTTAAAGCCTTGATTTCACCGTCAAGGTGCTTTATATCAATTTTAAACAGCTTTTTCGTCTTTTCGGTCATTCCTTAAATTCCTCTTTGTTTCTCGCACGCACATAATATTAGATTTTCGGTATTCCTTAACTTTTCTTAACATTTTTTCGGTGTTTGTCAACATTTGTCAACATATATACGGCATTTCGGGAGTGTTTGTCAACATTTTCTGTTAGCATTTTCAGTGTTTCTTAACATTTTCTGAATACTCTCCAATCCTTAGCATTTCTTAGCATTCTTAGCGTTTTTGTTTACAAATAGCACGAAACTTCAAGTATTTTCATGGTATATGTAAAAGTCAACATTTGGCAACATTCTTGCGGGCTGTCTCCTTGCATAAGCGCTCCGAAAACTTTTTTAATATACTTTCATATCCAAATGCTTTTAGACGTTCATGGGGTATTTAAACGTCTCATAACGCTATGTGCTTTTTATTTGTCCATACCGCTGCAATGCGTTTAAATGCCATTTAAAACGATTTTAAGTAAAACATATGAACAGATATAGAAAAAGTATTTTAAAAGCTTGCAGGGGCATTTCTGCGTGTCACAGGTATATATAATGTTCATGCGAATATCGGCGGCGGTTATGCTTTAATTTTACACGGGTGACATTGTTAAATATTTAACAAATGTACCGCCTAAAAAAGGCATAATATTTTATTACGCCTTTGCCTGTTACAGTCTGTTATTTTGCCGTATTCCCGCTCAATCGAATAAATCTCGAAATAATACAGCCTTTTCGGTACTGCTTGTCCATGTTCGGTTAAATTCTTCAAGCCCCGTATGAGTATAAAACCGTGTGTAATTGTCAATTAGCTTTTTTGCGATTTCGGGCTTTCTCATAAGCTTTAATGCCTTGTTTAATTTCTGCCGTACCCGTTCCGATGTGATGTTATATATTTCTCCTATCTTTGAATAACTCAGCCCCTGCATAAAACGCATATTTATTATTTCAGCTTCAGGCGGCGGAAGTTCATTCACCGTCTTTCTGACAAAAGCCCTGAAGTCGTCATTTAAAATATCGTCCTCAAAATGAATTGAATTGTCCTCAAGCGTATCAAGGGCTGAAAAATCCTCATCATCTGTCAACGGCTCGTACATTGATTTTACAGCGGTATTACAAGAATAAATATAATTCAGCCTGTCAACGGATAAGCCGCAATATTGGGCTATTTCTGTCTTTGTGGGTGTTCTCTGTTTTATCTGCGTTAATAGGCTTGTCTTTTTCTTTATTGCGTTGTATTCATCAATCACCCACATTGGCGTATATCTGAGCTTTTCACGTCTGATACTGTTTTTAATATACTTTGCGGCATATGTGAGAAACTTACAGCCCTTTTTAATATCAAAGCTGTTTACTGCCGCCGCCAGTCCGAAATATGCGTTTTGTTTTGCGTCCTCATAATCTTCATAATCGTTTTTATAATCAATTCCGCATTGTGATATTATTCGGCATATAAAACGCATATTTTGTATATACAGACTTTCCATGTATTCGTTATGTCCGTTTTGAATAAGGACAGCCAATTCTTCATTCGACATTGCATAATCTCCCCGAATGTGATATAATATCTTAGGGATTGGCGGCGGCTTTATGTATATGCGGTCAGTCTTTATCAACGGAGGTGAAATTGCCGTATTTTCTGCTTGCGTTTTTGATACGGTAATTTTCACCCGTAAATTCAACAATTTTCAGCATTTCGACAAGTCTGTCGTAAGCTCTGGGACACCCGTCTGCACCTGTCAAATGTTCTTTTAATCCTGCGACGGTTAAATTTGTTGTGATGATTAAAGGCTTTTGGGCGTTATATAATGCGTCTATAAGCTCATACACCTTTGAAGTCGAAAACTTTGTTTTATATTCAGCGCCCAAATCATCAAGGATTACCAAATCAGCAGCGGCGAAGTCGCTTACGGCTATGGAGTTTTTATAAGCTAAATCAATAAAGCTGTTTGCCGTAACCGCTTTTACTCTCACACCCTTGTTCAACAGTTCATTTGCTATGCAATACGCTATTGTGGTCTTGCCCCGTCCTGTATTCCCGCAAAACAGTAAGCCTTTACCGTCCTTTTTATTTTCCTGCCATTGCTCGCAGTATCTCTTTGCGGCTTGTATGATTTTTGTGTTTTCGGGCGTTTCGGAAATATTTTCAAATTTTGCTTGCCGTCCTTTTGCGCTCATAAGACTGTCTGCCATATTCCGCCGCCTTGCGGTTTCTTCTTCATCACGTTTATTGCGTTCTTCCCATTGCCGCCGCTCTGTTTTTTTACAATCGCACATTATTTTGAGTTTTTGAGGTTTACCAGTAAACGGGTTAGGTATATACATCTCTGTATCTTTTCCGCATTTTTCACATTTTTTGATTGGCTCAAGCCCACCCGATTTTCCTGTATTCGTCGGCATCGTCATTTTTCGTTTTGCTCCTTTCTTCTTTTGGCAGAGGGTAAATGTTCGGATAACCCGCTATAATGCTTTTTTGTAAAATAGCCGCTTTATCGCTGTCGTTGTCTGCAAGCGTATCGAGCCGCTTTAAAAACTCACTGAATGAATATTCCGTAAACGGATTATTTTTTTGTTTCCGCATGGTGATAAAGTTATATAACATTTCTTGAATTTTTTTATTCGGCGAATATTTTAAGACTGCGTTTTTAAGAATTATAAGCTCCGATTTCTCTTTTGTATTATTTATATTATTATTATTAATATTATTATTAATATTATTTATATTATTTATATTATCATTAACACTATTATTTATATTATTATTAATATTATTGTGTGTGTTATTAATAATATTATTATTTATATTATTCTTATCATTCTTATCATTCTTATCATTCTTGTTACCGTACACTATTTGTCCATTATTTGTCCGAAATTTGTCCATTATTTGTTCATTTATTTGTTCACCGTCTTGATACTTGTCCCAATTTAATACAGTAATTATGCGACCTTTTCGGGGTTTTTTAATTTGTTCAATCATTTGTGCACTTTCAAACAGGTTTAGTATACGGTTTATCTTTGAATTGCTAACACCCAGTTTTTTACTTAATTCTTCACGCCCCGTAATTAACTGACCCTGTTTAAGCGTTATACTCTTACTGCAATTTTCCACTACGATTTCTGTATGGGCGGCGGCTAACAGCAAATACACCCACACGGCAAAATAATCGTTGTCTTTCATCACGAATGGATTGTCTAAAAGTTTTCTATGTAATTTTATATAACCGTTCTTCACGTTATCTCTCCTTTACCGAAAACGGTGCTTTATTTCTGTCGATTTGTTTAAAAAATAAGGTATCAGCAAAAGGACTGTAAACGTATATACCGCTTCCGCCAATACCTCCGAAATCAATCTTATCACTTCCGAACCTCCAATCTTGTCTAAACTTGATAGCGTTTTGCTATTGAGTTTATGTATTTCTCTATGGGGATAACAAGCTGTTACGCCCTCAATAGTATTTGGTGTGTCCCTGTTTCGGGGGTCACCAATACCGTTCCAAATCGTTACGGTATTGTATTACCCTACGGCTTAACCTGCCGTATTTTCCCATATTCGGGCGGTTTTTCCTCTGCCTTGATACCGCCTGTCAAGTACTTGTTAAGCACGTCCATGTTTATATAATACCGTACACCTATTTTGATACAGGGTATACTTCCCGTCAGTACAAGCCGCCGTAAAGTCTTTTCTTTTATCGGCGTGTTCGGGTCAGCTTTTTTAAGCTCTGCCGCCGCCTCCTTTATTCCTCGCACACGTGCGATATTAGATTTTCGTGGAATGTTAGCATTTATCAGCATTTTAATCAATCCTCCTTTGCGGCGGTATCACCGTATAAGCTCGGAATAACCAGTTGCAGAGCCGTTTTATAGCCTGTTTCAAAAGCGCCGTACCGTACAAGCGACAATAAATCGAATAGCTTTACTTCGCCGTTTAATGACGTGCCTTCAAGTCCTTTTTCCTTGTCTACAGGGTCAATGTATGTATCAATTATGTCGTTGGTGCGTTCTTCTTCCTCGCTTATAATCAAATCGTCATTTTCGTATATAGCTTCATACAATGCCTTTACCGTATTAATCATCATTTTTCTGTCCCTCCTTGATTTATAACCGCTTTCTTTGTCTCCCATTAATTTTTTTATCTGCTGTTTTTCTGTATCGTCAATATCATAGCCGTTACCGTCTACGTACATGTTCTTATTCAGCCGTGAATTGCCGTCTACAAGTGCGTCACCCGCCGCCTGTGAGCTGTCAAACATTTTTGCATTATCGCATACAGTGGCATTACCTCCAACCTGCGCACTTTCCATTAACCAAGCATTGTCGAATACACAAGCATTACCACCGACACAAGCATTATCAATTACACGGGCATTATCAAACACTCGGGCATTGCCGCATACACAAGCATTATCGGCAATCCACGCATTACCGCTTACACGGGCGTTTCCATACACACAAGCATTATCGGCAACCCAACAATCACCCTCATGTGATAGATTATTTTCGGTTTCAATATATCCGCCCAAATCACCGCTTTTAACGTTTCCGAAGTCCCTGCACGCCCTTATTCTGTATATGGGTTTACCCGAACTCGTGACAGTATCGTTTGTTAATAATTCATATTTTTTCATTCTCTTTTTACCTCCATTTGTTTTTGTTTGTTGATTTTTAATCTACTTAATTTCCAAAAAAAATATTTGTCATTTCATTATGTGTTAAATTTAAAATATTGCATAATTTTGAAATCTCACTTGCTTTAAACTCTGTTTGTGCATTTATTTTTTTATACAGTCCCATTTCAGAAATTCCCAGCATTTTCGCTATTTCTCTTTTTGTTTTTCTTGATTTTGTTATTGCGATATTTATTTTAGTTGTATCTGTCATTTTATCACCTCGCTTTCTTGGTAGATTTAAAATCAACACTTTTATCATAGCACTATATAAAATTTTTGTCAATACTTTTTTTTAATTTTATAAATTTTTGTTGACTTTTAGGAAACATTATGTTATACTTAGTATAAATAAAAGTTTAAACAATCGAATTTTAAAGAGGTAAACAAAAAAATGGAGTGGTACGATAGAATAAAACTGAGACGGACAGAACTAAATATTTCACAACAAGAATTGGCAAAAAGAACGGGCTATAATTCACGTTCATCAATAAATAAAATAGAACAAGGCGTGAATGATATTCCACAATCAAAAATAAAAATATTTGCCGAGGCTTTAGACGTTGCGCCTGCGTGGTTATTTGGCTATGAGGATAATTCAAATTATAATTTTGAGGTCGTAAAATTATATAACCGCCTTGACGATATAGATAAAGCTGAAATAAGAGGTACAATAAAGCAAATGTTAAAAGCGGATAAATACACCGCCAATGATGAGCAGTCAAAAGAGTAATACAAAATAAAAAAATCCCCCCGCCATGCGCCAACATAACGGGGAGAATGTTTGAGTGTATATGTTTGATATACAAGTCTACTGACAAGATTAGTATAACATATACACTCTGATTTGTCAAACAATTTTTAACAAAAAGGAGTGTTTTTTTATGGCAACAATAAGAAAAAGAGGGTCAAACTATCAAATCCGTGTATCATTGGGCTATGATGTAACGGGCAAACAGATTGAAAAGTCCACGACATGGAAACCGCCAATCGGCATGACTGAAAAGCAGATAAAAAAAGAACTCAACCGTCAAGCGGTACTCTTTGAAGAAAAATGCCTTACGGGGCAGTTCCTTGACGGGAATATCACTTTTTCGGATTTTACAGAAAAATGGTTTAAGGAGTATGCGGAAAAACAACTCAAAGCCCGTACCCTTGACTGCTACAGAGAATACATACCCCGAATTACAAAGGCTATAGGTCATATAAAGCTTTATAAGCTACAGCCATGTCACCTTATAGAGTTTTATAACAACCTTGCTGAACAGGGTGTCAGAGCCGATATAAAGTATACAGCCTGCACCGATATAAAAAAGCTCATGAATGAAAAGGGCTTTTCTCAAAAATCACTTGCCGAACGTGCAAATGTGGCTCAACGCTCCGTACATTCGGCGGCAAACGGCGGAAACGTTGTAAAAGCAACAGCGGATAAGATAACCGCCGCCTTGGGTGAAAATGATTTATTTATTCCCGTTAATGCAGATAAAACGCTTTCAAGTGCAACCGTAAAAGCATATCACGGACTAATATCGAGCATACTCACAACAGCCGTACAATGGCAGTTAATACCCTCAAACCCCTGTCATCGTGTTAAGCCGCCGCAAAATGAGCATAAAGAGACGGTAATATTGGACGATAAGCAAACTAAGGAGCTTATACTCTGCCTTGATAAAGAGCCGTTAAAATTCAAAACGGCAATAATGCTTATACTGTATACGGGTCTGAGACGTGGTGAATTATGCGGCTTGAATTGGTCTGATATTGATTTTGATAATAATATTGTGCTTGTAAACAAATCACTGTTATACACACCGTCCAAAGGCGTGTATGAAGATACACCCAAAACAAAACGTTCAAGCAGAGCGGTACAGATACCGTCTGACATGACGGAGTTGTTAAAACAGTATCACAAGGAACAGTTAAAACAAAAATTATTGTTAGGTGATTTATGGCAGAATACCGACCGTGTATTTACAAACGACATCGGCGGCAATGTAAGCCCGTGTTTTTTTTCGACACAGTTCAAAAACTTTCTAAAGCGGCATAACCTGCCCGATATACATATACACACATTACGGCACATTTCGGCAACACTGCTTATAGCAAACGGCGTTGACATTGCAACCGTATCGAACAGATTGGGTCATTCAGATAAAAGTACAACGTTAAACATATATACTCATGCAATAAAAGCGGCAGATGAAAAGGCGGCGGAAAAGCTTCAAGACATTTTCAAAACCGCCGCCATAATATAAGGCATAACGGACAAATAACGGACAAAGCACAAAAAAGTTGATATTAATACAGAGATAAAACGGCTAAAATATCAAGGTTTTAAGCCGTTTTTTCATGCAACGAATACCATAACGGGAAATATAATTGCATACCACGGTAATATATGAGTGCGTTCCGTGCGACAGCGGCTAAATCAAGATAACCGTAACCTTTTGTGTTTCCGGCAAGCACGGCGTTAAATACTGCGTTATGGGCTTTGCACCAAGCAGGCTGATAACCTAAACCGTTTTGCACCTCGTCAAGAATCGGACTAATCAGATTTTCCGTTATTGCAATGCTTTCGGGTGTTGCGTTTCCCGGTGCACACTCGACCGGGATTTCTGCGGCGTATACCGACTGTGTAATTGCGGCGGTGAGTATTGCCGTCAATAAAATGTTT
>CAKSGG010000145.1 GCA_934454215.1 uncultured Clostridia bacterium | reverse complement strand
CATAAAATACATTTCAGCTATTGAAGCGGCGGAACGCTGGCACCTTTCAAGACGCCGCGTGGTTGCTCTTTGCGGAGGCGGACGCATAATCGGAGCGCAAAAAGCCGGGGCATATTGGATAATTCCCGAAAACGCAAAGAAACCGTCAGATGCCCGTATTAAAACCGGTAAGTATATCGGAACCCACGTGGCGGAAAAGGAATAAAACCGAGACAAAAAAGCTTTTATATACAGACCCGTAGGCAAAGGAGTTCCGGCAAAGCCCACGAGCCAACAAAAAGAACGAGGCATCGGCTTTGCATGGCAAGGTCGGTGCCTTACGGCATTTTACAGGAGGTACGACAGATGAAAAAGGTTATCACAATAGGACGCGAGTTCGGAAGCGGCGGTCGCGAGCTCGGTCGCAGAATTGCCGAAAAGCTGCAGATCGCTTATTACGACCGGGAGATCGTCACAGAAATCGCCAAGCGCACAAAGCTCTCCGAGAAATATGTGGAACGTATAACCGAAGACCGCCCGTATATACCTTATCCCATTCATGCCGGCATGAGTTTTCATACGGCATATTATGCCTATACTGAGTTTGACAGGAGTCTTACGGTGTTTGCCGAGCAGCACAGTATTATTAAGGAACTGGCGGAGAAATCCGATTGTGTTATCGTCGGACGATGTGCCGATTATATTCTCAAAGAAAAAGATCCGTTTCGAATTTTCGTCTATGCGGATGCACAGAGCAAACAGGAGCGCTGCCGTGAACGCAGTCCGGAGGACGAAAAGCTATCCGACTCCAAAATGCAAAGAAATATTCGTTCTATAGACAAGGGGCGAGCGAGATACTACAACTATTTCAGTCACCAAAAATGGGGTGCATGTGAAAACTACGATCTGCTTATCAATACATCGGGCAAAGATATTAAGCAGGTTTCCGAAGCTGTTGCCGACTATCTGAAAAGATATCTGTTTGGCTGACGGGTGATTTTGCTGGCGGAGGTGAAATTATGCAGAATAACAAGGCCTCAAAGCGAGATTGGCTTCTTTTCCGCGAAAGAATCGCCGGCTGGCAGGAAGATTATATCGGAAGACTGAATCGGGAATATATTGAGTTGCTCAGCCGGGAAGGCTTAGAGACGGAAAAATTTTGGGAGCTGTATAAGCGTATTCACCGGGATAAACGCCGCATCGGCGTGAGTTTGGATATGGGCAGCTCGGAGCTGCTTCCCAACCTCTGCCGTCTGGTGAATCAGGGCGCAATTGATTATGATGACCTAAAGGGATTCAGCGAAGAACTGCGTGAAGATGTTATTCGTATTACCTCATACGATCCGTACAAAACAAACTGAAAATGTGGAGGAGAACACGATGAAGACAAAACAATTGATAGCCGTAATCCTGTGTCTGGCTGTTTTTGCGGCAGGCGTCATGAGCCTTTCCGGATGCGGGGCAAGGGTGCAGGCGGCGAATCTTATGGAGGGCGTTACGGCAAAAAACGTTTCCGGCAAGGCAGCGGATGATGCTTTCAAAAACAGCAGTGCTGACTTTGCGATCAAGCTTTTTCAAAAAACGCGAGACGACGACAAAAACAGCCTTATTTCCCCGCTGTCGGTTATGCTGGCACTCTCAATGACGGCAAACGGAGCTAAGGGCGAGACACTTGCGCAAATGGAAACGCTTCTCGGCGGAGAAATTCCGATGGAAACGCTGAATGAATATCTGTATTCCTACGTAAAGGCGCTGCCATCCGAAAAAACGGCAAGGCTGAACATCGCAAATTCTATTTGGTTCAGGGACAACGGCTTTACGGCGGAAAAGGCTTTTTTGCAGAAGAATGCGGATTATTACGGTGCTGCGGCGTACGAATCGACGTTTGACGAGAAAACGCTGAAGGATATTAACAATTGGGTGAAGAACAATACCGACGGCATGATCGATAGAATTATCGATGGCATTGATTCCGATGCGGTAATGTACCTGGTAAACACCGTTTTGTTTGATGCGGAGTGGGAAAACACCTATAAAAAGGACAAGGTTACAGACGGAACATTTACCGCTCTGGACGGTACAAAGAGAACCGTTTCCATGATGTACTCGGATGAGCATCGATATCTTGATGACGGCAATGCGACCGGTTTTATCAAGCCGTATAAGAACGGCTACAGCTTTGTTGCACTGCTGCCGAACGAGGATATTTCTCTTGGCGACTATGTTGCCTCTTTGACCGGAGAATCCCTTATTAACACAATCAACAGCGCCAAGGATGTCCCTGTGGAAGCGGCAAATCCGAAGTTTTCTTACGATTATGATATTGAAATGAACGGGGCGCTGAAGGCGCTCGGTATGACCCTGCCGTTTGATGCGGCAAAAGCGGATTTTTCAGCGCTCGGACATTCCGAAGACGGAAATATGTTCATCAGCCGCGTGCTCCACAAAGCCTATATAGCCGTGGACGAAAAGGGCACAAAAGCCGGTGCGGCGACCGCTGTGGAAACAGTGTATACGGCACTTGTGGAGGCTATTTACAAAGTGACGCTTGATCGCCCGTTTTTCTATGCCATTATAGATGATGCCACCGCTCTGCCGATATTTATCGGTACGGTTACGGATATCGGGAAGTAATGCACGGTTAACGGCCAATTAAAAGCAAGGGAGGGCAAAAGAGATGAAAGGAAAAGCTGTTACGGTGATTTTTACGGTTCTGATGCTCGGTATAGTATTTTTCGGGCCGGCTGATGCCAACTCCGCTCAGCGGTACTGGAGCGGGACGGACGGCACCGGTGCGCTTGTTAAAGACGAGAACTGCCCGATTGTGGTGGACAGTGAGCTTTTGACCTTTGATGTGCAGGAGTTTCCGAAAAGTTATTATAACAGCGCCGAAGAATTCCTTGCCTATACGGGGAAGGTCACGGCTGAGTACACCTTTCGTAACCCTGCCGATTATACCGTAACCGCCACGCTTGTTTTCCCGTTCGGCAATCTGCCTCATTACGGGGAATATATTTACGATTCTTATACCGGTAAGCATACTGCCGCTTCGGAAACCGATAAGTTCGGCGTTACGGTAAACGGCAAGCCGATCGAGGCTACCGTGCGTCATACGCTGAAGGACAGTGGAACGCAATTCTCTTTGGATGCGGATATGCCCAGACTGACAGACGGATATATTTCGGACAGCTTTTTCCGTCCCGATCTTTCTGTTTGGGTACAGCAATATTCCGTTGAAGGCATCGATCCCGAAAATCAAGCCGCAACCGCTGCTTTTGTTCTGCGTGAGGATTCGACCGAAACACGGGTGCTGTGGGAGGAAAAGAGCGGCATGGCTGCGCTGAAAGACGGTCTTCGAATATCCGGCTGGGTAAGAATCGGAGACACGCTTACGGTGTATATTTTCGGAGAGCTTCCGAAGAACGGTATCAAATGGGCGCTTTACGAAAACGGTGCCTGTGAAAAGGAAATTGACGGCAGTATTACGTTGAAACATTCGGAACGGATGACATTTCGGGATTTTGTCTTCAAGGAATACAACAAGAACTCCGGTGTTTCTGAGAGTGATTGGTATAATGCGCAGGTTAAATTTATGAATGACGGTTCAAAGGATTGGATGTACGGCGGAATTTACACCGAAAAATCTGTCTTTTCACTGATGCGGTGGTATGAGTATACCCTGACGTTTGAACCGGGGCAGATTTTGACCAATACCGTAACAGCTCCGCTGTACCCGGCTATTGACGCAGGCTACACGCCGAGTATTTATACCTATACCTATCTGTTGTCCCCGGCAAAGACATGGGAGAAGTTCGGAGAATTGAAAATCAGAATAAACACGCCGTATTTTATTATTGAGAGCAACCAAGGCAGCTTTACCAAAACGGAAAACGGCTATGAGCTGAACTTGCCGGGTCTGCCGGAAAAAGAGCTGACCTTCACCTTGTCGGAATCAGAGCATCCCCGGCCTCCAAAACTATCGCTTCCGTTCCATCCGGTCTTCCTGCTTGCAGGTTTTGTCGGCTTTGTGCTGATCGGCGGAGGCGTGCTTGCCGTTGCCGTCGTGCTGAGAAAAAAGAAGAAAAAGAATCGTGAAAAAGAACAGCTTTGAAAAAAGCGAAATAAACCCGATTTGCTCATGATTCTGCCGAGCGGTCGCCCGCTAAATTATCTGCTGACGGCGGTTTTCGGAACACTCGGAGGCCTTTTGGCGGCATTTTTCTCTTAATTTCCGTCGAACGGGCTTTGGGCGGCGGCATATTGAAGTTCTTCATTTTACGGCTTTTGGATATTCACAATCTCTCTTTCCTCCTGTATGCCGGGCTTGCCGCCGTGTTGTGGGGAGGACGAAAAAACGGAGTAACCGGCGCGCTTCTTCGCCGTCTGCCGTTCGTTTTTCTCAGCCTTGAAACGGGCTACTTGTTCTTTTATGTCTTTGCGCAAAGAATAAGACTGTTTCCGGCTCTGACCGATTTTTTATGTACCGCAGGATATTTTGTTCTGATTCTGCTTCCGAAACTGATGAAAAGAGGTGACCGAAAATGTTAAAACGAAAGGTTCCTGCCATATGGGTCTTAATTCTTGCCGTAATAACCGCCTCTGCCTGCGTTTTTGCAACGGTGGTATATATTCGCTGCGGTAAACGTGCACCGGACACGAAGGTTCGTGAGATCGGGCAGTTCCGCTTTCTGAAAGCCGGAAGCGACTCGACTGGAGTAAGTTTTGAAGTTGTCAACGTCCGCAAGGTCGGCTCGGACTTTGTTCTGGATCTGCGGTGGATCAATAATTCCGGAGATTCCGTCGTATACGGTAAAGCATATGAGCTGTATCGACTGAAGGATGGAGAGTGGAAAAAAATAGAGACGGAGCTCAGCTTCCCCGATATCTCTTACTGTATAAACAGCGGCTCTGTCGGCGGAATTTCTTATACAATACCGGGGCGGGTTGATCTGATAGCAGGCGAGAAGTATCGCCTGCAGACCGAATTCCAGTTTCAATACGGGGATGAATATTCCGAACCGTTGAAAAACCGGCTGGATTTTGAAATAGTGAAATCTGCGGAGTACATTATGAAGGAGGCTTACATCTACAGACCCGAGCACGACCTTGCAACACTGTATCTTGACCCGGACAACAATACCTTTTCCCTCAGCTTGTCGGTCCTCAGTTCCTATTGGCCGCATGGTAGGTATACCGAGACGAATGGCTATGTTATCTGTAAAACCGATGACGAAACGGGAAACACCTACACCTTTCGCAGGGGAAAGGGGACGCTGATTTTTGCAGCCGGACGCTCGTCAGATATCCCGTTATGGAAATGCGAGAGGACAGATAAAAATACCGACGAAGTTGTTCCGGACGGCGCAGTATTCCGTCAGGAGCCGCTCAGCTTCGGAACCGATGTTCCCTCCCTTTGGATAAAGCTCAAAGCAGACGCCGAAATCGAAAATGACGAATTTCCCGCAGCGCTTTGCAGCTGTGACTGGACGGTGTCGGCATCGGAAGCAAGCGGGCAAATGATAAATACAAATGCCTGCGGCCCCGGGATCGGAGCGGAGGATAATCTGCCGGAGGTAAGCGTTTTTACATCGGCAAAAGCTTTGCTGCAATTTAACATGCAGCCCGACAACGTGACGGTAAAATGCCTTGAGCAGGGAGGCGGCGTTGAGGATATCTGCAATATCGACCGTTCCGGCGAAAACTTTTCCTTCGAACTGAAAAAAGGAGAATATATCTACCGCGTAATTGCCGAATATCAAAACGGCAACCATGCTGAATATGGTTTTGTCGGACGGTATTTGATATCTGATTGACAAAATATCCGTATTTGTTAATATGAATTTGAATATGACACCGGTGCGACTGTATCGATGCCAAGTCTGTAAAAAAACGACAGAAAAACAACAGGCGCGATGACCCGGTACAAAAGGGAACCGTGCGCCTGATTTTTTTTATTTATCATACGCCACTGTTTAGTGTGACGAAAGGAATAACCGATATGAGCTATACGAAAAAAACAACGGAAAATCTAAAGCTGCTTGCCGCGTTGTCCGATGAAAGAAACGGCATTACGCCGGATATGTATACCGAACACGCCGTGTTCAGGGGGCTCAGAGATATGAGCGGCAACGGCGTTGTGACGGGTCTTACCGAAATATCTACTATCAAAGCAAAGAAAAAAGCACCGGACGGAACCGTACATACCTGCCCGGGTGAGCTTTACTACCGCGGATATAACATCCGGGATTTAGTGGGGGGATTTTCCTCGGAAAACCGTTTTGGCTTTGAGGAAACCGCCTATTTGCTGCTGTTTTCCTCATTGCCAGACAAAAAAGAGCTGCAACGGTTTGAAAAAATGCTTACCGAATTTCGCAGTCTGCCGAAATCCTTCGTAAGGGATATGATTATGAAAGCACCGGGGCGGGATGTAATGAACATTCTTTCCCGCTGTGTGCTGGCGCTTTATACCTACGACGATGATCCGGACAATATCTCCACCGAAAATGTTCTGCGTCAGTGCCTGCACCTTATAGCGGCGTTCCCTATGCTGGCGGTATACAGCTATCAGTCATATCAGCATTTTCACTGCGGACAGAGTCTGGTAATTCACCGTCCGGAAAAAGGATTGTCTACGGCGGAAAACATACTGCGTATGCTCCGTATTACAGGCGAATATACGCCGATGGAGGCAAAGCTGCTCGATCTTGCCTTGGTTCTGCACGCCGAGCACGGCGGAGGCAACAACTCTACCTTTACCACACATGTGGTAACCTCATCCGGCACCGATACCTATTCCGCTGTTGCGGCGGCGCTCGGTTCGCTGAAGGGACCGCGTCACGGCGGCGCCAACATCAAGGTGGTGCGGATGTTTGAGGACATGAAAAAGAGTATCAATACTAAAGACGAGGACGCCGTTGCGGGCTATCTGAAGGCGCTTTTAAGCAGGGAAGCCTTTGACCGTTCGGGACTTATTTACGGCATAGGACATGCTGTTTACTCCGAGTCCGACCCAAGGGCAGGGCTTCTTATGGACTGCGCCGCGTCCCTTGCCGCGGAAAAAGGTTACGAGGAGGAGTATGCCCTTTATTCGCTGGTGGCAAAGCTTGCGCCGGAGATTATTGCTAAAAATCGCAGAATGTATAAGGGCGTCAGCGCCAATGTGGATTTTTATTCCGGGCTTATTTACCGTATGCTGGATCTGCCATGCGAGCTGTATACACCGATTTTTGCGATGGCGCGCATTGTCGGCTGGAGTGCACACCGGCTGGAGGAGCTGCAGAATGCCGGAAAGATCATTCGCCCGGCATATATCGGCGTGAAGCCTGTTCAGGAATATGTGCCGATTGAGAACAGGTGATAATATAAAAATATTACGCCCTCGGAAACCGTATATTACGGAATCCGAAGGCGTTTTTTCTGTTCTTGCTTATTCAGCGTTTTTCTGCCGCTTTGATTCTTCTATACATGTCCTGCATCTGCCTGTCGATTTCCGCTATCTTTTCGGCGCAGTCGAACATTTCTTCGTTAATGCCTTCCGGCAGCTTGGTTTTGTCCACCTTATACCGGATGTCGTGCTCAAGGCTTGCCCAGAAATCCATGGCAATCGTACGCAGCTGGATTTCCGCCACCACATACTCCGTTCTGTCAGAAAGGTATACCGGGATGCGGGTGTCCAGGTGCAGAGAACGATAGCCGTTGTAGTTCGGCTCCTTGATATAGTCCTGCTTTTTGAGTATTTCCACATCCTTCTGCCGTTCAAAAATTTCGGCTACACGGTACACATCGTCTATATAGTTGCAGACAACGCGCACACCGGCAATATCGTTAATATTTTCTTTAGCGG
>CAKSGG010000144.1 GCA_934454215.1 uncultured Clostridia bacterium | reverse complement strand
TCTATTTCTTCGGGCGTAACTTCAAGCTCTGTAAATTTTGCAACAACCTCTTTAAAGCTTAAAACGCCTTTCTTTTTACCTTTTTCAAGCAATTCTTTTTTTGCCTTTGCCTTTTTTTCCTCCAATGCAGGGTCAACAATATGTTCTTCTGCCATGATTTATTCCTCCCACTTATTTCTTTCATTGAGTAACTGTTCTTTTTCCTTCATAAGCTCAGCGAGAACCGTAAAATCATTTTCGCTGTTAATTTTTAATTGAAGGTGTTCAAGCTTTATATTATAAAGAAGTTCTCTGACGGTATTTTCATCACCGTCATAAATCTCCATGTTATAAAAAACAGATGATGCTTCATTTTCAAATTCGGTGTTGCCTGAAAATTCGTTTAATATAATCGCTTCTTCCGGCGTATCGCCTTTTTCGTAGCAGTCATACAGAGCTTTTGCAAGACGGCGGTAAACAGCGGTTGAAAAGTCTGAATACTTCAAGCTTTTTGATGCTGTCAGATAGAGCTTTTTTGATGAGGCGATAAGCGATAATAAGCGCTTTTCGGCTTCAATCAGCTTTGGCGAAACATGCTCCCGCTTAACAATCTCCCTGACATCGTCTTTATGTGTGTTTCTATTTGATGCTTGTCTCATATCAAGCCAGTTGCTTTTTTTCTCTTTTTCCGTTTTGCTTTGACACGTTCTGTATATTGCGTCTTTTGAAATGCCTGTTTCGTCCGACAGCTTTTTTATATATGCGTCAACCTCAACGGCATTTGAAAGGGTATTCAAAACGTCGGCGGCTTCGGAAATAAACCTAACCTTTTGGTCGGTATCGGTTATATCGTATTTGCTTTTTATTACGGAAATTCTGAATTCCGTTGACGGAAGAGCTGTTCTGACGGCTTCCTTAAAAGCTGCCGCACCGTTTTTCTGTATGTATTCATCGGGGTCCTTTGCGCCCTTAAGCCGCATAACTTTTGCTCTTCCTCCGACAGTATTCATTATTCCGCATGCTCTTACCGCCGCTTTTTGCCCCGCCTCATCGCTGTCATAGCAGATAATAACCTCGTTTGCGTAACGCATAAGAATTTTTGCCTGATTTTCGGTTATTGCCGTTCCGAGCGTTGCAACGATATTCGGAATCCCTGCCTGATACGTGGAAATTACGTCCATATAACCCTCGCATAGTATAAGCTCTGTGCTTTTTGCATTTTTTGCAAGGTTGAGCGAAAATAAATTTCTGCCCTTGTCAAAGACGGGAGTTTCCGAGGAGTTAAGATATTTCGGGATATTATACCCGTTTATATCCTTTTGGTTGTGCATTACTCGTCCTCCGAAACCTATAACTCTGCCTCTTACGTCGATTATAGGGAACATAACCCTGTTTCGGAATTTATCTATTACATTTCCGTCACGCTCGATTGCAAGGCTTGCCTCAATCATTTGAGCCTCTGTATAGCCCTTGCTTATGAGATGGTCAACAAGTATTCTTCTTGTGCTTGAATACGGCGCAAAGCCAAGCCCATAGGTTCTTATTATTTTTATGCTTATTCGGCGCTGCTGTAAATACTCTCTGCCGGCGGCACCTAAGTTCGGGTCTTTAAGACATTCATAGAAAAAGCGTGCCGCAAGCCTGTTCATTTCATATATTTGCTTTTTCTTTTCACTGTTTTTATCGTCATATTTAGTATCTTCGGGAAGTGCAATTCCTGCTCTGTCTGCAAGAATTTCAACTGCGTCAACATATCCTATATTTTCGGTACGCATAATAAACTGAACAAGATTTCCGCTTGCTCCGCAGCCGAAACAATGAAACAATTGTTTTTCTCTGTTTACATGAAAAGAGGGAGTTTTTTCGGTATGAAAAGGACAAAGCCCCATATAATCACGGCCTGCTTTTTTTAGCTGAGTATGCTGTGAGACATAATCTATAATGTCGTTTTCGGAACATATTTCCGCAAGCAAGTCATCGGGTATCCGTTTAGCCAACAAAATTCCTCCTTTCCCGATATTATCAACTATTATTAAGACATTTATACCTGAATTTACCGTATGCTGTATTTATAATAAGAAGAAATACGGTATTCTCTTTAAATATAATTCGCCGAAAAGCATAAAAAAACCTTTATTTTTTGTGTTTATTATTTGAATATTTCAAATATCATCAAATTTTTACACAAAATACGTTTTTTAGACTTTGTTTTTGGTTGAATTTTATAATACGAACCGATAGGGAAAGAGGACGCCGAAAAGCTCGGCGTCCTCCGGGGAATAAATATCCCCTTTTTGAGGATATAAATTAAAATCTATTCGATGGACTCAATAACAGCGTATTTTTTATCCTTTCTTTTATAAACTATATTAACCTCGTTGCTGTCCATATTCTTAAAGATAAAGAAACTGTGACCCAACAGATTCATTTGCAGTATTGCCTCTTCTACGCTCATAGGTTTTATAATAAAACGCTTTGTTTTAACAACTTCAAATTCCTTTTTATCTTCGCCTTCCGTATAGCTTGAACCGCTGAGAAGTGTGTTATCAAGAGTTGAATCCTTTTTAAGCTTTTTCGCAAGCCTTGTTTTATTTTTGCGAATCTGACGCTCTATAACATCGACTATCTTGTCAATTGCAGCCATTATATCATTATCCGAAACCTCGGCACGGTAAATCATGCCGCTTGCATAAATTGAGGCTTCTATATATTCATTATCCTTAATGGTTCCCAATACAACTCTTGCCTCTGATTCATCTTTAAAGAATTTGTCAAGCTTTGAAAGCTTTTTTTCAACATACTCTCTGATAGCGGGTGTTACTTCGATTTTTCTCCCAATAATAGTAAACTTCATAAAAGTCACTCCTTTTTCGTTGTATTATATTTAGAGAGTTTATCGTTCTCTTATATAATATATACCCAAATAAATTCAATTTCAAACAACTTTTTTGTGTATTTTCTATTATAATTGTGTGAATAAATTTTAACGCACGCCGTTTATATTCAGAAGCTTGTTCATTTTGTTTGAATGTGCGTGACATATTGCAATTGCCAGTGCGTCGGCGGCGTCGTCGGGCTTTGGTATGGCGTTGAGATTTAAAAGCGTTTTAACCATTTGCTGAATTTGTTTTTTTTCTGCACGTCCGTAGCCTGTAACAGCTTGCTTTACCTGCAAAGGAGTGTATTCATAAATGGGAATGTTTGCATTGGCGCAGGCGACAAGCAATACGCCTCTTGCCTGTGCTACATTTATTGCCGTTTTTTGATTTGAGTTAAAGAACAATTCCTCAATTGCGATTGCGTCAGGGTCGTATTTTATCAGATAGCTTGTTATTTCGGTATATATTTTTTTCAGTCTTTCAACCGTGGGCATTCCTGCCGGAGTGGTTATGGCATTATATTCAAGAACTCTGAATTTATTGCCTTTATACTCAATAAGCCCGATACCTACTATTGCATAGCCTGGGTCTATTCCCAAAATTATCACTTTACATTAACTCCTTTATCCGCTGTTCCAAAAGATTTTTCATAGAAGCATAGTCGTTTATTTTAAATACCTCGGATTTCAGACTTGACGCTCCGGGCAAGCCTTTAATGTACCATGCAACGTGTTTTCGGGCTTCCTTTATGCCTCGGCTTTCGCCTTTTTCCTCCGTAAGCATTTTTATGTGTTCAAGACACTGCTGTAATTTTTCGGCAGGGGAGGGGAAATAAGTGACTTCGCCGTTTTCGAGCAGTTCATGAATCTGACGGAATATAAAAGGATTTCCCTCTGCGGCGCGTGCAATCATAACAGCGTCACAGCCTGTTTGCTTAAACATATTTGCGGCGTCCTCCGCCGACCATATATCGCCGTTGCCTATAACGGGTATTTTCAGACTGTTTTTTATTTCGGCTATAATATTCCAGTCGGCGTCACCGCTGTAAAACTGCTCTCTTGTACGTCCGTGTACGGCAACTGCCGCCGCTCCGTTTGCTTCAAGAATTTTGGCACATTCAAGAGCATTTATACTGTCACCGTTCCAGCCCTTGCGTATTTTGGCAGTGACGGGAACGGGTGATACATCCGATACCGCACGAATTATTCTGCCCATAAGCGCAGGATTTTTCATAAGTGCGCTGCCGTCTCCGTTTCCTGCTATTTTCGGTGCGGGACAGCCCATGTTTATGTCAATAATATCACAGCCGCTTTCAATGACCTGCGGAACAATTTCCGCCATTATATCGGGGTCGCTGCCGAAAATCTGTACTGCCGACGGGTGCGAATCAACAGACATAAGCTCATGAGTTTTTCTGTCCTTGTAATACAGCCCTTTGGCGCTTATCATTTCGGAATATGTCATATAAGCGCCCCATCTGCGGCATATTTTTCTGTATGACAAATCCGTAATTCCCGCCATCGGAGCCAGAAATATCCTTCCGTTTATTTCAACATTTCCGATTTTCATATAATTACCGTCCCGCTACTGAAATGAATACCGCAATTATTATTATAATTAAATTCATATAGAATGTAGAATAAACCGATTTTTCGTTTATTGTTTCCGAATCCTCAAACGCATTGCGCAAAAGCCTTACAACAAGATATGCGCCGCCGCATATTATCAGCGGTGCCGCAAACAACCCTGCAAGACCTGTATAAGCCGTATAATCCGATATAACCGACATGATTATTGCAAAATACGCAAGACCGCATATAAGCGCAAAAATAAGTCTGGGAATCGGTTTTTGAAGTGTGTTTATAATTATTTTATTCATATCAGCAGCCCTCGGCAGCATGAATTTTGGCAATTCTGTTTTCGTGTCTGCCGCCTTCAAATTCTGTTTCGAGCCATGTATCGACAATCATAAAGGCAAGCTCTCTGCCCGTTACACGTCCGCCCAGACATATTATGTTCGCATTGTTGTGCTGCTTTGACATTTTTGCGCTGTATACATCGGAGCAAAGAGCCGCACGTATGCTTTTGTATTTATTTGCTGCGATTGAAATTCCTATTCCCGTACCGCAGATAAGAATACCTCTTTCGGCAGTGCCGTTCTGAACCGCTTCGCATACGGGCTTTGCACAGTCGGGGTAATCGACGCTTGCCTCACTGTATGTACCATAGTCTTTAAATTCAATCCCTTTTTCTTTAAGGTGTTCCATTATGTGTCCTTTAAGTTCAAAACCTCCATGGTCGCATCCTATTGCTATCATTGTTTTTTCTCCTTTTCTTCAAGTTCTCTTTCAGCTTGTGATTTTTTTAAATAAACGGGGTTTACATCGCTGTGTCTGACAGCACTGCCGTTTTTGTACTTTTCATATGCGCAGCAAGCCAAAGCCGCCGCACGCTGTTCATTTGCGCCTGACGGTGCAAAATGCGCATTGCCGCCAAGCTTTTGAGTTATAAAATCCTTGTGAATGATTGAGCCGTCGCCGACAAAAACCGTGTCGAGCAGTTCGCCGCAGCTCTCAATACATTCTTCAATTGTCATAGCTTCGGGTTCGCCGAGTTCGCGAACCCCCTCGTCATATATATATGAAGCCGCATATACACGGTTCTTTCCTGCGTCCATAATCGGGACTATAATATGCTCGCAAAACGGCACATTATAAGCAAGTGATTCAAGCGTGCTTATACCTATAATCGGTTTATTGCAGGCATGAGCAAGCGCTTTTGCTGTCGCAACGCCTATACGCAGACCCGTAAAAGAACCGGGACCGTGAGCAACGGCAAATAAATCAATGTCATTTATATCAAGCTCAATATCGTTAAGCAAAGTATCAATCATTGTCATAAGCTTTTGCGAATGTGTTTTCTTTTTATTGTTTATTGTATATTCGCCGAGCAGTCTGTCATCTTCCGTGACTGCCGCAGACGCAATATTGGTTGATGTGTCAATTGCAAGAATTTTCAAGTTCTTTACATCCTTTCACAATTATTTCTCTGTAGTCCTCGCCCTTTTCAATATTTTTGCGTATTGTGATACAGATTGAATCTTCGGGAAGAATATCTTCAATAAGCTCCGCCCATTCGATTACGCATATTCCGTTTCCGTTAATATACTCGTCAAAGCCTATTTCGTACATTTCGTCACTGCTGACGATACGGTAGACATCGAAGTGATAAAGTGGGAGAGTACCGTAATATTCATTTACTATTGTGAATGTGGGACTTGTTACGGGTTCGTTTATTCCCAAGGCTTGAGCCATTCCCTGAACAAATGCCGTTTTGCCTGCGCCGAGGTCACCGTACATACATATAACGCTGCCGGATTTAAGCTTTTTTGTTATCTCTGCGGCAATTTGTCTTGTTTCGTCCGCACTGTTTGAAATATACATTGTTAATCTCCTTTTACAGCAGAACAGGAAAAGGGTTGCTGCGTTTATGCAGCAGCCCCATATTCCATTTATTCTATTATAACATATATTTCCGAAAAAGAAAAGAGTTTTATCGAAAATATTTTTTCTATTTAAGTATATTAACAGTTCTTGTTTGCTGTTCCCATTCGATTTCTATTCCGAACTGGTCGAGAATAAATCTAAGAGGAACCATTGTTCTGCCGTTTCTAAGCTCCGCCGGAACGTCCAATTCCACTTCCTCGCCGTTTACATATGCTGTTGACGAGCCTATGGGCAAAACAACCCTAATATCGTCTTTTTGAATTACGGCTTCATAATTTTCATGATTCCATTCAACCGATGCGCCGAGCTTTTCAAGCAGTCCGCGTATAGGGATAAGAGTCCTGTCGTCCTCAATTATCGGATACTGATTTTCAAATTCAATCAGACTGCCGTTAATACGAACCTTTGCACCGGCGTATGTCATATATTCACGGTAATATCTCAAAACGTGTTCTATGTACTGTGCGTCTCCGTATGTTTTGTACGGCCAGTTTGTGGCATATTGAGCGGCATTTTTGCGCTCATTCAGCCAATCGTCGCCTTTTGCGGCTATTATTCTGTCAAGCACTGTTGACCCGAAATTATAGCCCTGAACCATTTTCAGGTAATCACAGTCGTACTGTATAAGCATTTGAGAAATTAAATGTGCCGCAAAGCTTATACTTTTTTCGGGGTCGAGCCTGTCCTGCAATGTCCATTCGGTGCCTGTTGTGTCTTTGCCGAATTGTGCAAAGGTTTTTTCAAGAGTATATTCAATCTGCATTATACCCCATGCCGGATATGATGAGCCGTCCTCTCTGTAGCTGAGGTTTCTGCCGGATGATTCCTGTTGACAAATCGAAGCGAGAAGATTCGGGTCAACTCCGTACTGGTCGCCGTATTTTTTGAATAAATCAAAATACGATTTTACATTTGAATTGACCGATTCCGTTCCGATTTCAATTCCTGCGAGGCTTGTCCCCTTATGGTCGGGGAGTACCCCCTCGGCGAATGCCGATACAGATGACAGCGCAAGTACGGCCGACAGAATAAAGGCAGACAATTTTTTGGATTTCATTGATGTTCACCCCCTTTACGGTATATTCATGTTAATTATACAATATTTTTTTGCATTAGTCAATGTATATATATGACATAATTGGATAATACTAAATTCAAATATGGAGCTGACATGAAAAATAAGCAGTATATGTCATCATGTTTTCAAACGGCAATTTATTTGTTTCTTTTTCATGTTAAATTTAAGTCTCCGCGGAGGAATAACATGAAAAGATATATTGAAATTATTGATGTTTTTGCAAGAGAAGTACTTGATTCGAGAGGAAATCCCACCGTTGAGGTTGAAGTTCGGACTGCTGACGGCTGCGGTTCGGCTATTGTTCCGTCGGGAGCGTCGACGGGTGCGTTTGAGGCGGTGGAGCTGCGTGACGGCGACAAATCACGCTATAACGGCAAGGGTGTTACAAAG
>CAKSGG010000143.1 GCA_934454215.1 uncultured Clostridia bacterium | reverse complement strand
TTCCGATATTGCTGATTTTTTAGGGTTGAATCAAGCAACCGTTGCAATGAAGATAAACGGCTATTCAGATTTTCTTTTGTCAGAAATTCAAGCTTTAAAAGACAAATATAATTTAGATAGTGATATTTTTTTTACCGGAAGTGTTGCTTGAACGATAACTAAACACACCAACCCAACCAGAAAGAAAGGAGATGAAAAACATGGGCAAAATGCCATGGTGGTATGTACTGATTGATTGGATAACAAGAATTATAATTGCCGTAATAGTTCCTATAATTGTAGTTTCAATCATGCGCCATATGAAAGTTTTAGAAGTTTTTAAGCTACTATTAGAGCGGTTACAAACGCTACTATAATGGAAACAATGGTGTCGCTTATTTTTGACAACAAAAATTGCTTGAAATCGACATTGAAGATTTAACATAAGAGAAAGGAGGTAAAACCCCATGTCAAGAGAACCAAAATCCTACCGAGATATTTTAGAGGGGATTCTTGAATTTTTAAGAAACAAATACAATGATAGCCGGCGGTTTCTGTCACTTCAAGACGTGAGAGAATATACCGGACGATCCTATGATTATGTTCACAAACATTTCGGTGTCGACCGTAACGGCATATCAGCCGAGAAATTCGCAAGATTATTAAGTTAGGAGGTAATCACAATGATAGAATACCTACGAGAAGGAATTAAATGCTGGTGGAAATACAAAGCATCAAAAACATTGTATTTTGTAGGACAAGTTTTTCTGGGCGTAATTGAAGTGTCAGCTATACTATTCATATTTTTTTTAGCAATTGCTGGGATTTTGCGGTTAGGGGAACTGGCTTATTCGTTGATATGCACATTAATATAGTTGAGAGAGGAGGTAACCACAATGTCAAAAACAGAGAGAAACATCCGGCGCGGAATCTTTTTGATCGTCCTTGCCTTGTTGCTGATCTTGCTATGCGGAGCAGTTCGCCCACGGTGTGAGCCGGTGACGGAATCATACTATGTCAAGCCGGGCGACACGCTTTGGGGTATTGCTTTAGAATTTAAGCAACCAGGACAGGACACACGGAAGTACATAGACGAGATCAAGAAAATCAACGGAATCACCGCCACAATCTATGAGGGGCAGGAGATTCAGCTAATTAAGTGAGGTGTAACAATGAAAGGATACAAAGTATTTAATTCTGACTGGACGTGCAGAGGGTTTCAGTATAAGGTCGGAAAAACGTATGAACATGAGGGCGAAATTTCACCCTGCAACAGCGGATTTCATTTCTGCAAAAGGGCTGTTGACTGCTTTAATTATTATCCTTTTAACAGCGACAACAGAGTTGCAGAGGTAAAAGCATTAGGAGAAATTAAGACGGACGGCGATAAATCCGTTACGAACAAAATTAAAATCATCCGCGAATTATCATGGCATGAGGTGTTGGAGCTTGTAAACACCGGAAACCGCAACACCGGAAACCGCAACACCGGAAACCGCAACAGCGGAGACTGGAACAGCGGAGACTGCAACAGCGGAAACCGAAACAGCGGAGACTGCAACAGCGGAAACTGGAACAGCGGAAACCGAAACAGCGGAGACTGCAACAGCGGAAACTGGAACAGCGGAGACTGGAACAGCGGAAACTGGAACAGCGGATTCTTCTGCACTATCACACCAAATGCTATGATGTTTAATAAACCGACAGAATACGCATATTCGGCGATATACTATATGCCCGGTATGCGTGCAATTCGTAGCCACTTCACATTAAACAAGTGGGTTGGTTTATCCAGCATGACCGACCAGGAAAAATCCGATCATCCAGGGTGTGAAACATGCGGAGGATATTTAAAAACATATGGTTACAAAGAAGCCTGGAAAAACGCATGGGATGAAATGATCGAATCAGAGCACGAATCCGTGAAAGCATTACCGAATTTCGATTCGGATATTTTCTATGAGATTACCGGGATTAGAGTATAAAAAAATCCGCACCGGACAAGAAACAAAACCGGCGCGGAAAACAGATCATATCTTGATTATACATTATTTTGATGGAGATGTCAAGAGGTAAATTGAAAGGAATGATAAGAAGTGAATAATGATACAATCATAGCAGAGAGAATAAAACAGAAACGGACAGAATTAAAAATGACACAAAGAGATCTTGCGAAAGCGGCACAAACTACCCTTGGAGCGATATCCATGTACGAAAATGCGCAAGTACGACCGTCTATTAACACCATGATAAGAATAGCGGACGCTCTTGATGTGTCTATTGATTGGTTATGTGGAAAAGAAGCTGTTAAAGAGATTAAGACATTAGGAGATGTTGCCGAAGTTCTGTTAAAAATAGATAATTTCTTTTCTATATGCAAAACGAAAGATGAAAACGAATTTGTTTTACATCTCGATTTTAAGGACATGCCAAAGAACTATCAGGACGCGTTTATGAACTTTATTTCTGGTTGGAAAGCAATTGAGGACTACGACAGAGCTGGTGACACGTTTTTTTTGGAGAAGTAAAATCATTGTGGATCAATGAAGAATTAAAGAAACTAAAAAATTTTGTGCTTTAGTGCAAAACAGTTGAAGAAAGAAAGGAGTAAAAAGATGAAAAAATTTTCTTTGTATAAACACGAAAGCGACAATTGTATTTTGCGTCTTGATCCAAAAGCGATGAGGCTTTTAAACGATCTGAAAAGCGCAACAGGACTATCAAAGACATATATTGCCGGAAAAATGATTCAGTTTTGCTGCGATAATCTTGAAATCAATGTAGAGGTGGAAGATGAAAATGGCATACTTCAATAACACAGAAGCGGCGATTCTTACAATGGAGAGAGACAGAACCGGGGATTATGGAAACAACCAGGGCGAAGCCGTCAAATGCTGTCCGGTATGCGGTGCGGAAAATCCGGACTACTTCTACCGGGAAAGCGGCGGCGAGATAGCTGGATGTTGCGAATGCCTTGCAAGAGTTGACTGGGAAGACGTTTTAGAAAGCGAGGTGGGATAAATGACGGATGATATTATGCTGATGGGCAAAAATCCGAACTTCTTAGGAAGCTGGGATTTGTATGACGTATCAGGGCAGGAAATCACTGTCAGTATTAGGGATTTCAGAGATGAGGAGGTTGTCAATAACGGTCAGAAAGAGGTTTGCACAGTCTGCTATTTTAACGAGAATATAAAGCCTATGATTATGAATCTGACCAACAAAAAGACGATCACAAAACTATACCGAACCAAAAGCGCAAGCCATTTGAAAGGCAAGTATATTACAATCGGCTTTGAAAAAGTCAAAGCGTTTGGAAAAATCCATGACGCGCTCCGGGTTAAAAACGTTGTGCCGAGAGTGACAGCACCAAAAGAGCCGGATATCTTATGTGAGCAGTGCAAAAAGCCGATCAGTGTGGTAAAAGGTATGAGCGCGGCGCAAATGGCAGAATACACAAAAAAGAAATACGGAAAAGCGCTTTGCCGGGAATGCGCTACAAAGGCTTGCCAGGAATCAGGAGGGACAGAAAAACATGATACAGTTGAATAGTGAAACCTACTTTTCGCCTGAAATGCAAAGGAAATACATGGGAGTATCTCAATACAAGTCTTTCGAGAAATGCCCGGCATGTGCAATTGCAGAGCTTAACGGAGCATACACAAGACCGTCAACCACAGCTCTATTAGTTGGTTCATACATAGATTCGCATTTTGAGGGAACGCTTGATCTATTTCAGGCAACGCACAGCGAGCTATTTAAAAGGGATGGGACACTAAAGGCAGAGTATGCACAGGCAGAAGAAATTATCAACAGAATTGAAAGGGACAAGCTTTTCATAGAATACATGTCCGGCAAAAAGCAAGTGATCATGACCGGCAATATTGCAGGAGTGGACATCAAGATCAAGATTGACAGCCTTTGCCCGGATAAGATTGTTGACCTTAAAATCATGAAAGACTTTGCACCGATTTATGTTGAGGAACAGGGGCGGCTTCCCTGGTATGAAGCGTGGCGGTACGATCTGCAAGGCGCTGTTTACCAGGAGATTTACCGTCAGAATACCGGAGATGTGCTGCCGTTCTACTTAGCGGCAGCAACAAAAGAGAAAGTCCCGGACATTGGAATCTGGCACATCAGCAACGCGGCTTTAGAGTTTGAACTGGAGCAATTTAAAGAGCATGCGCCGATCTATGACGCTATGAAAAAAGGTGTCATTGAGCCGCCCCGGTGTGGTCGGTGCGATTACTGCAAGGAAACAAAAGTATTAACAGAAGTAATTGAAAGTGAGGATGAATTTGATGAACAGTGTACAACTGCACGGAAGATTAACAAAGGATATTGAATTAAGAACAAACACAAACGGAACAGAGTATTGTAATTTTAGTATTGCCGTTGATCGGTATATGGGAAAAGATAAGGAAAAACAGACGGATTTTATCCCCTGCAAAGCCTATGGAAAAACAGCGGCACTCCTAAATACCTTTTTTGGCAAGGGAAAAGAGATTGTAGCAAGCGGAACATTGCACCTTGACAAATACGAAAAGGACGGAGAAATGCAGAACTACATCTATGTTTCAATCAGTCAGGTTGAATTTTGCGGGTCGGCAAAAAAAGAGGATAAGCCTGTCAGTGATACGTCCTCATCTGAACTGGATGATCTCGGCTTTTAAAGGGGGCATGCTATGACGATTCAGATTGATACAAGAGAGAAGCAAAGAGCAATCACAAAGATCATTCAGACTTTTGATGATCGTGGGGTCAGGCATATTTCTTCAAAGCTATATGTCGGTGATTACATGAATCTCAAAAACCCAATGGTAATTGTAGACCGAAAACAAAATCTTTCAGAGGTTGTTCAGAATGCATGTCAGGGACACAAAAGGTTTGTTGCAGAGATCAAAAAAGCGCGTGAATCCGACATTCGGTTGATTTTCTTGGTGGAACATGGCGGCGCGATCAAAACATTGAGGGACGTTCAAAACTGGTATAATCCACGTTTAAAAGTGTCCCCTATGGCAATGTCCGGGGACAGGTTATACAAAGTCCTGTCAACACTTCAAAACAACTACGGTGTAGAGTTTCAATTCTGCAAAAAATGTGACACCGGGAAGCGGATATTGGAGCTGTTATCATGAACAGTGCAGTAGTCATAAAAAATGCTGTCACCATGCAAAACATAACGGAGCATTACGGATTCCAGGTCAAAGGGGGCTTTACAAAATGCCCCTTTCATTCCGGTGACAATACACCGTCGCTAAAAATCTACCCCGGCAATCGCGGCTGGTGGTGCTTTGGATGTGGGGCGCATGGAGATGTGATTGATTTTGTAAGACAGTACTTTGGACTGAACTTCAAGGACGCATGCAGAAAGATTGATCTTGATTTCGGACTGGGTGTGATCGTTACGCACAATCCGACCGTCAGAGATAAATTGATGTTTCAGAAAAGGTATTCTGCACTTGTCGCAAAGATTCAGGCAGAGAAAGAACACAGATTGAAGGCAAAGGCTGAATATGATTACTGGCTGAACGAATGGATCTGTGCTGATCTGATCATTCAGCATTTAAAACCGAAAAACCCGGAAGACAAAATAGAGGACATTTACAGCGAGGCATATACAAGATTATCAATTGCCGGGTATATGCTGGACTGTTTGGAGGAGGTGTGAAAATGAATGAAATAAAAATACCTGATTTTACAAGAGAGGAATATTTGTCTACATCTGCTCCTTATGAGTGGCTGAATAAATTTTCCTCCAACAAGTTTCAAATGCAGCAGCTTATGACACAGCTTGGAGAGAAAGCGGCTTTGATCGGAATTAAGAATTTCAAAGCTATGTTCAGACTGTACATGGAAAGCATGAAACCGCAATCGCATATTTTATCGTACAATTCAACCAATTTCAGCGGACAGGAAATGCAGCTTGACTGTGGCGACTGGGTATGCGATGATTTCGCCATCACCGGAAAAGATCGCTATGGGAATGAGATTGTTGTATGCACTCATCCGATTATGCCGGTTCAGAGGCTAATTAATATTGACAACGAAACGGAAAAGCTGAAAATTGCCTACAAGAAAGGTTTTCGCTGGCGGTCAATCATTGTCGATAAAAAAACACTTGCAAGCAATACATCCATTTTGCAGTTAGCCGATTTTGGAATTGCCGTCAATAGTGAAAACAGCCGGTACTTAGTGAAATATCTGACCGACCTGGAAAGCATGAACTATGACCACATTCCGGAAATCAGCAGTGTAGGGCGGCTTGGTTGGATTGGTGACCAGGGTTTCAGTCCTTATGTTGATAACTTAGTCTTTGATGGGGACGCAACATTCAAACATTTTTTTGAGAGTGTGAAACAGCGCGGAAGTTTTGAAACATGGCTCACCGTTGCAAAAAACATTAGGAAAAATGACAGCATTCAGGCAAGAATCATCCTGGCTGCGTCCTTTGCGAGTGTACTGGTGGAAAAGCTTGGAGGACTTCCGTTCTTCGTTCATATTTGGGGTACGACAGAGGGTGGAAAAACAGTTGCTCTCATGCTTGCCGCAAGCGTCTGGGCGAATCCGCGGATGGGCGAGTATGTACATAGCTTTAACGGAACAGGCGTAGCACAGGAGCTTTCCGCAAGTTTTGTGAACAGTCTGCCGCTTATCCTGGACGAGCTGCAAATCATCAAGGAGAAAAAGGATTTTGACCAGATGATCTACCAGCTGTCCGAGGGTGTCGGAAAACAACGCGGAACGAAAACCGGCGGAATCAAAAAAGCCGGTACATGGAGCAATTGTATTATTACATCCGGAGAAATGCCAATCTCAGGCACAAGCTCCGGAGGCGGTGCAGTCAACCGAATTATTGACGTGGAATACACAGACGCAATTTTTCATGATCCTGTTTATGTGGCAGAAACCATCAAGAAACATTATGGATTCGCCGGGGAACGCTTTATTGAACAGATCAGCAGCGATTCCGTTATGGATGAAATCAGAGCAAAACAAAAGGAGTTTTTAAAAGCCTTACAGCAATCCGAAAGCACGGATAAGCAGTCCATGGCAGCAAGTATTATTCTGACGGCTGATTTCTATGCTGAACGCTTTATTTTTCAGGATGGCATTACTTTGACGGTAGACGATATAAAACCGTTTCTAAGCACAAAAACGGACGTATCACAGAATCTGCACGCTTACGAATACCTCATGGATATTATCGCTATGAACGAAAGCAAGTTTGCAACAGATCTATGTGGTGTCCGGGATGGGAATGAAGTATGGGGCATGATTGATGATAATTTTATCTACTTCAATTCAACAAAGATGAAAAGTATTCTTCGTGAGGGTGGTTTTAACAGTACCGCACTTCTAAGCTGGTTAGAAAAAAAGGGCATGATTGAGTGTTCTTTTGAAAAAGGCAAAAAAAGAAATACCAAAAACAAAAAAATTGGTAAAATACAAGTCCGGTGTGCTTGGATAAGAATTACACCAGAACCAGACGAAAATGGCTTTGTGGAGGACTTTGATGAGGATAATCCATTTAAATGAGGTTACCATTCTACCAAAGTTACCACCGAAAAATAAACACTTTTATTTGAGAACAAAAAAATATATTCCTCACGCATGAGAAGTATAAAAAAAGTGGTAGAGTGGTAACCAACCCCTACAAACCGCATGGTTAAGCCATTTTTATGGTTACCACTTGAAAAAATCAAGTGGTAACTTTGGTAACCTATTATAGCGAAAAGGAGCGTTTCTTGTGAAAACAACCGAAATAAAGCAGTTTTCAAACATTTTCTCTGATCTAATCCTTGCTGGAAAAGAGATCAGGGACGTATACGACACGATCAAAGACAAACTGACAGCAGATGAATGTATCGCCATCAGTGATCTGT
>CAKSGG010000142.1 GCA_934454215.1 uncultured Clostridia bacterium | reverse complement strand
GTATATTGCTTAAAAATTTAATATTAATGCCATAGGTACTCTTTTTTTGTGCTGTCTGTATAAACTGGGGCACTTCATTATTACCTCACAATCTTATAATTAACATTATTTTTGAGGAACTCAGCGGTTTATAAGATAAAGTCCGACAAGACAGAGTACAATTCCTATCAGCTTATTTGCTGTAATTGCCTCGCAATAGAAATACCAAGAAAAATGGAAACCAAATTCATTTTCTTGTATTCCTGCAATAGGTTTCTGTTATAAAAAAACAGTCAGGCTTTTCAGCCTGACTGCCGGTAGGTGCTCACCCATAATATCCAATGATTATTATAACGTATTTTTTGAGTTTTGTCAATGGTTTTTGAGTATATTTATTTGTTGCACCAAATCAAGACAAGAGACGAGAGTTTAAAAATTTCGTTTTGATATGTGTGTTTATATTGATAGTATAGTTTGAGCTTGTCGAGAGCAGTAAATTTGAGAATATCCGTCGAAAACAAGTAAAAAATATAAAAAGCGAACAATTAAAACTCAGCAAAATCAATACTTTTGAAGGCAGCTTGTAGCAAGTTAATACTCTAAATCCAAAACCGCCTCAAAATTCGGTATTCTGCAGGGCTTTTTTCGCTAAAACCGACTGCATAGGCAATCTCTGTTACTGTTATATCAGTGTTTTTCAGAAGTTTTGTGCCATATATTACATCGGATACAAATTGCAGTTTGACCGATATGTTTTGCAAAAAGCTTACAGCACTTACTTTGCCCGACCGCATACGATGCAGCCATATTGGCAAGTAAAATTTTTATCGTGTAGTTTTGCTGAATACATTTTTTAAATGAAAAAATTGCTGTGATAGTCAAAATATAGTCAGATAGTAAAAAATGCAGGTATTTAAAGGTAAAGAAAAACCGCTTAATTATGTTTAAGCGGTTTTTTCTGGTACGCCATCACGGGCTCGAACCGTGGACACCCTGATTAAGAGTCAGGTGCTCTACCAACTGAGCTAATAGCGCATAAGTCATTGTTCTCCTGAACACGAATAATATATTAACATATTTTTTTATATTTGTCAATACTTTTTTTGAAAAAAATTTATTTTTTTTGATTTTTTTGAAAAATACATAAAAAACGCAATAAAATAAAAAAAGTTACAATTGAAATAAGAATAATGATAAGTTATAATATATTCATTCCATGGAATTTATTATTGAAAAAAATAATAGGAGGAGATTAAATTGGATTTAAGCAAAAGAATGAAGCCGGTAAAAAAAGAAGCGGCGTTTGAATTGGAAAATAAATATGTCTGGGGAGCAAGTGTTGTAAAAGGTGCGGATGGGAAATATTATATGTTTGCCGATGTGTGGGACAGGGAAGTGCCGTTTCATCCGGGTTGGCTTGTTGATTCGAGAATTGTTTTGGCAGTATCTGATGTACCTGAAGGACCTTACAGATATGAAAGAATATTGTTCGGACAAAGGGGCAATATGTACTGGGACGGTATGTCGGTGTTTAACTCCCATGTAATCAATTATAAAGGAAAATATGTTATGTTTTATACAGGAACGACACATCCGTTTTCAAAAAAATACATTAAAGAGAATTTGAATGATGCGGCAAGAGTTGCGCGTGCGAATAAAAGAATAGGTATAGCTGTATGCGATACTCCTGACGGAGAATGGAAAAGATTTAATAAGCCGCTTATTGATATAAACCCGATGGGGTTTGATAACTTTCTTACAACAAATGCGGCACCCTGTATAATGGAAAACGGAGATATATTGGTAATTTTTAAAACAAGAAGTTATTTAAAAGATAACGGAGGAATAATTGATTTACATTCAGATATGCAGTTTAATGCGTGTATACTTGATAAAGACACATATGAGATAAAGTATAGGGGAGATAAACCGTTATTCGGAAATATATCTCTTGAAGACCCTTTTGTTTGGAGGGAAGATAATAAATATTATATGATTGCAAAGGATATGACGGGGAAGATATGCGGCGAAAGACAATCGGGAATATTTGCGGAAAGCGAAGAAGGCTTGGAATGGAACTTGCATTGCGGAGAAAAGAGTTATGTAAGAACCGTAAAATGTGAAGACGGCAGCGAGAAAGTGCTCGGAAATATGGAACGTCCTTTTATTTTGTTTGAGAATGGGAAAATGACCGATATATATTTTGCGTCATCTGACGGGAACGGACATGGATTTGATGGAATGACAAAAAGCTTTAATATGTGTATCGGTTTAAAATAATAAATATATTTTTATGTACATTTTGATTTGTCAGATAAACTTTTAATAAAAAGAGCAGCAGGCTGTTAGATGCGTTTATAATAGAAAACACTTGACTTTTAATGCAATCTAATGTAAAATAATAGTATAAATTTGAACTGCCCGAGGCGGGACGGAGGGATTTTTATGAAAAAAGTATTTAACAAAAGCGGATTGCATAAAGAACTGAAACGTCTGAAATTCAGTAATTTTCTGATGCTGCTTGTTGCAGGAATTGTAAATGCGTTCGGTGTAACGGTGTTTATTGCGCCGGTTATGCTGTATGACAGCGGTATTTCGGGAACTGCTATTTTATTATCGCAGCTTACTCCGTCATATCTGTCGCTGTCATTTTTCCTTATAATTCTGAATATTCCGCTGTTTCTGTTCGGATTGAAAAAGCAGGGAGCGGCATTCACAATTTATGCTGTTTTCACGGTTGTTGTCTACTCGCTCAGTGCATGGCTTATAACCGATGTTTTGCCGATAGACGTAAGCATAGCGTCACCTTTGGCGGGAACAGATTTATTGCTTTGCGCATTGTTCGGAGGAGTTCTTTCGGGAATAGGCAGCGGTATGGCAATACGGTTTAACGGCGCTATGGACGGTATTGAGGTTTTGGCTGTTATTTTTGCAAAGCGGCTTGGAATTACGGTCGGCACATTTGTTATGGCATATAATATTGTTTTGTACATAGTATGCGGATTTGTTATGAATAGCTGGATATTGCCGCTTTATTCGATTGTTACATACGGGGCGGCGCTGAAAACTGTTGATTTTATTGTTGAAGGTATTGACCACTCAAAATCGGCGATGATTGTTACGGAAAAAGCAGACGAAATCTGCGGTGCTTTATCCGAAACCTTTGAATGCGGTATAACGACTATGGCGGCAAGAGGATATTATTCAAATTCGGAAAAGACGGTTATATACATAATAGTAAACCGATTCCAAATAGGGAAAATGAAAAATATAGTTCATGAAATTGATAAATCGGCGTATGTATCAATTACGGATGTTGCGGACGTATTCAGTGCAAACAATAAAACAAAAGCATAAACAAAAAAACCATTGGAGTTTACATTTCCAATGGTTTTCTTTCTTTTTTGTCGGGTAACTGCACAAGCATGATTGCCGCAAACATAAGAACGCAGCCGATAAGCTCTCTGGCGCTTAAACTGCCTCCCGTAAGCTGCCAGCCACACGCAACAAGTACGACTGTTGCAAGCGTTGAAAATACGGATTCAAGACTCATTATAATCGAGGCAGGCGTCGGGTCTGTATATTTCTGACCGACAATTTGCAGTGTGTATCCGACACCGCACGATAAAATTCCGGCATATGCAATCGGAATACTGCAATCAAGAATAGGCTTTAGCTGCGGCTTACCGAATATAAATGCAAAAGCCATATTGATTATACCGCATACGAAAAACTGTATGCAAGACATTTTCACACCGTCAACCTTTGGTGAAAAATGGTCAATGGCAAGTATATGCCCCGAAAATAAAAATGTGCATATAAACATAAGAACATCGCCTTTATTAATCGAAAGCTCGGAATTTATGCACATCAGATACATTCCGCATACCGCAACAAGTACCGAAAGTATGATAACGGGACGGGGCTTTTCGCCTATGGCGAGTTTTATAATCGGAACAATAATCATATACAGTGCAGTTATAAATCCTGCTTTTCCGGGACTTGTATAGAGCATTCCGAACGATTGAACCGTGCTTGCGGAGCATAAAAACAGACCGCATACGATTCCGCCGATAATAAGTGTTTTATCGGCTTTTTGAACCTCGGTGCCGCTTTTTTTCTTAACCAAATCAATTATGTATATAACGGGCAGTAAAACAATGCCGCCGAGAATACTTCTTACTCCGTTGAATATGACGGGGGATAAGTTTTCCACACCCTTGCTCTGAGCGATAAACGATAAGCCCCATACAAATGCGGCAATCAGCAAAAGTATATTTCCTTTTAATTTTTGACTTTTCATTTATAAATCACCTCAAAAACATAATGGGGTAATTATATCATAAAATGCAAATAAAATCAAGATAAAGACTAAATAAAATGATATGACCGACGGACGCTGTGAAACGGCAATGTGAACAATAAAAACGGGTTGCCGCACTAACGCAGCAACCCATTCGAGGCTGATTGTATTTAGATACAGAACACATAAAATTATTTTATTTTGCCAGATGTAGTATGTTGGCGCATTAAGAATTGATTTCGTGTTCGGCTCAATTTCTGCACGGAATTCAGCAACCTTGTATGATTTATTTCAAGTCTTTTGTTTCAATGCCGTCCATATCGGTAAATTCCTGATTTTCTCCGCACATTGCCCAAATAAATGAATATGCCTTTGTGCCGACTCCGCTGTGGATTGACCAGCTTGGACTGATAACGGCCTCTTCATTGTGCATGATAATGTGGCGTGTTTCATTCGGCTCTCCCATCATGTGGAATACTGCGTCATCTTCGCCCATATCAAGATACAGATAAACCTCCATACGTCTGTCATGAGTATGGCATGGCATTGTATTCCATACAGAACCCTCTTCAAGCTGAGTAAGACCCATTGCAAGCTGACAGCTCTGCATTACTTCGGGGTGGATATATTGGTTGATTACTCTCTTGTTTGCGTCTGCCTGACTTCCGCACGGAACTTTCTTAGCCTTTGAAATATCAATTTTAACAGTCGGATATTCCTTGTGGGCAGGGCATGAGCTTACATAGAATTTAGGCGGATTTTCAGGGTCAACACACTTGAAAACGATGTCCTTATTACCCTTGCCTATGTATATGCCGTCTCTGGGTTCCATAGCATATTCTGTTCCGTCAACAACAATAATACCCTTGCCGCCGATATTTATACAGCCCATTTCACGTCTTTCAAGGAAGTATTCCGAAGCAAGCTCCTTGCCGCCCTCAAGCTTTAATTCCTGAAGAACAGGCATAAAGCCTGCCGTAATTATACGGTCGATATGGCTGTAAACCATTCTTATATTATCTCTTGTGAAAAGATTTGCAATATGAAATTCCTCTCTTAATCTTTCCGTTGTGTAGTGTTTAACGTCTTTAGGATTTGACGCACATCTGATTTCCATTTTTTCTCTCTCCTTTTTAATATATTTACCCATAACTTCAATCTGCGAAAGAGCCGCCCATGAAAGCGGATTTGACGCTTGTTTAAAGTCAATCAAAGTAATTGAGCTTGTCTTTTTCGGCTGCGGAAGAACAAGCTCCTGACCGTCTGCGGTCATTTCAAACTCTGCATGAGCCTCAGTTCCGTCAGAGAACTTTACATTGAGTGATTTCCAGTATGTATCATGAGGAAAATCGGCACGCAGATAGAATATTATCTTTTCGATTTCAACATCACAGCCGAAATCAAGAGTATAAATCATGTCCTCTCTTGCGCCTGCCGCCCATGAATGGTACGGATACCGGCCGTGACTTTCATTATGACATACTCCGTCAATCGCATTTTTTGCCTCAAAAACGGGTTCGCCTCTTGTCACAAAATTTGCTTCGGCATGAGGATATGACTTTTTGTTTGATGTAAAGTCAACGCTGTTAAGAGCAATATTTCTCAGCCCGAATGCCTCGCTTTCATCAGCCTCTCTGATTGTGATTTTATGCGTTGGTTTTTCCCATGATTCCTTGTCATATGCCTGAATTGCATTGCCCATAGGCAAGGGATATACAAGCTCATGACAGGGCACATATACAACAGATAGCTTTTGTGATTCGTCAAAGCTTACTGCGATAAAATCGGTATCGCAGGATACAACTATAACATCTCCCTCTTTGTATAGTCCATTGTATTCGACATCAATAGATTTTCCGCCGAATTTGGCTTTTGTATCTTTGTTGACATCTTTAACAGTACATTGTATCAATTGTTACACCTCCGTTTATACAATATAGTTATATTTTATCGTATTTGGTGTGTTTTGTCAATACATTTGTAAAAAAGTCGGCGATTTAATCATTTTAAGAAAACCAAAAAAATTGATATATTTTAAAATAATGTGCTATGTATAAATTGAAATAGTGTTTTATTTTGTCAGAATCAGCCAAATTGTTGAAATGAAACTTGTGCTGCCTTATAATCAATTATGGAGAAAAACGGATTTGAAATTGCGGCTAAGCTTTATGACGGTGAGGATATATTGCCAAACCGCTGAGATTTTCACGGTTAAATGTATATTATTCGGTATTTTGTATGTCAAAAGTATGTCAAATGTAAATGTATGCTGAATATGTGCAACAAAAACCGCATAAACAAGCCATTCATGTTACTGAGAAAAACACTTGACAAATCTTTGACAAAGTAGTATAATAGGTGTATAGTCGGGGTGGTGATGTTTTATGAATATACTTCATATGAAATATGCGATTGAAGTTGCAAAATGCGGTTCTATCAATAAAGCGGCAGATGAGCTGCTTATGAATCAGCCTAATCTCAGCAGAGCCATAAAAGAGCTTGAAGCCTCGCTGGGGGTGAAAATTTTTGAGAGAAGTGCCAAGGGAATGGGTGTCACTCCCGAAGGCGAGACTTTTTTGCGATATGCAAATAAAATTTTGAAACAGGTTGATGAGGTTGAAGAGTTATTCAAAAAAAACACGTCGAATAAAAAAAGATTTTCTATTTCTGTTCCTCGGGCAAGTTACATTGCCGAGGCTTTTTCAAATTTTTCTCTGATATTCAATAAGGAAACGGACGCCGAGGTTTTCTACAAGGAAACCAATTCGCAAAGGGCGATTAACAATATTTTGAAAAATGATTATAAGCTTGGAATAATTCGCTATGAGGAGCATTTTGATAAGTACTATAAAGAAATGCTTGATGAAAAGGGATTGGCATATGAGCTTATAACGGAATTTCAATATGTTCTGGCAATGAGCAAGGACAGTCCGCTGGCAAAAAAACAGAATATAGTATATGATGACCTTGATGGTTATACGGAAATTGCTCATGCAGACCCGTTTGTACCGTCTCTTCCTTTTGCGGAGGCAAAGAAAGAAGAACTTCATGATAATACGTGCAAGCGCATATTTGTTTTTGAGAGGGCAAGTCAGTTTGAACTTCTTTCCAAAAATAACGAAACATATATGTGGGTATCTCCGATACCGAACGATTTATTGTCAAGGTATGACCTTATACAGAGAAAATGCAGTGAAAATAAGCACGTATATAAGGATTTGATTATACACCGAAAGGATTATCAGTTATCCGAAACTGATAAAATATTTATTTCGGAGCTGTGTAAATCCAAGCGTGAGCTTTTTTAGGAGGGAATTATGAAATTGATGATAGCGTCCGACATTCACGGGTCGGCATATTATTGTAAAAAACTGATTGATTCATATGAACGTGAAAAGGCGGATAAGCTTTTGCTTTTGGGTGACATACTATACCACGGTCCGAGAAATGATTTACCGTGCGAATATGCGCCGAAAGCGGTTATTGCAATGCTTAACGCTATGAAAGATAAGATACTTTGCGTCAGAGGAAACTGCGATACCGAGGTTGACCAAATGGTTCTTGAATTTCCGTGCATGGCGGATTATGTCTTATTGGTGTTGGACGGTGGGACGGTATATGCAACTCACGGTCATGTATATAATGAAGCAAATCTGCCTCCGATAACGGACGGTGATATACTGCTTTGCGGGCATACGCATATTCCGAAATGTGAAAAGC
>CAKSGG010000141.1 GCA_934454215.1 uncultured Clostridia bacterium | reverse complement strand
AACCACCATTTATTCAAGCACTTTATCAGTCAATCGATATAGATTGGATGTGGAGCATCCGTTTTTCTTTTTGCGATTGACTTTGATTATGTAACCCGACTTAACCAATTTAGGTATTGTGTTTTTGACAGTTGTTAAACCAATACCTGTTTCCTGATGTATCGTATCAAGAGAAGGGAAGCAGGAGTTGTCATTCCCTGACCTCATACAGAGATAACACAGTATCTTAAATTCGTTACCGCTGATATTCTTATCGGTGATAATCTTGTTTAAAATAGTTGTGAAATTTCCCTTTAGTTTTTTCATAAAATCCTCCTTTCTGCTCCAACAATGAAGCGCTGTAGTTTTGGCACAAATAACACAAATTAAATTTATTTCAAGACACAAAAAAAGCCTTGCAAAACCTAAGTTTTACAAGACTTTTTACCTGATTATTTGTGCTAAATGTATCCGTTTTCACCTTTTGGCTTAAATTTGGCTTAAGGCTTAAGCTTTTTAAGCACTTCCGTTTTCTCAAACCCGCATAAACACTGGGTTTTTGCCGTGTTTATTTATCCAACGGCTTCATTGTCGGGAACAGCAGCACGTCTCTTATTGCGGCTGAATCTGTAAGCAGCATACACATACGGTCGATGCCAAACCCTATACCTCCTGTCGGGGGCATTCCTATTTCAAGCGCATTCATGAAGTCTTCATCTGTTGTATTTGCCTCATCATTACCCTGCGCCAGCTGCTCCTCCTGAGCCTTAAAACGTTCTCTCTGGTCAATCGGGTCATTTAATTCCGAGTACGCATTTGCCATTTCCCAGCCGTTCATGAAGAACTCAAAACGTTCAACATAGTCGGGATTGTCGGGCTTTTTCTTTGTAAGCGGCGAAATCTCGACAGGGTGGTCCATTACAAATGTCGGCTGAATCAAATGTTCCTCAACATATTCCTCAAAGAACAGATTTAAAATTTCACCCTTGCTGTGTCTCTGCTCAAATTCAACATGATGTTCTTTTGCTGCTGCACGTGCTTCCTCCAATGTTTTAATTTCATTAAAGTCAACGCCTGAATATTTCTTTACTGCGTCAAGCATAGTAATTCTCTCAAACGGTTTGCCCAAATCCATTTCAATTCCGTTATACACAATTTTGGTTGTTCCCAAAACCTCTTGGGCAACATGACGGTAAAGATTTTCGGTTAAATCCATCATGCCGTGATAGTCGGTGTATGCCTGATACAGCTCCATAAGCGTAAATTCGGGATTATGGCGTGTGTCCAAGCCCTCGTTTCTGAAAACTCTTCCTATTTCATAAACTCTTTCAAGTCCGCCTACAATCAAACGCTTCAAATACAGCTCCAATGATATTCTAAGCTTAAAATCCTCATCGAGCGCATTAAAATGCGTTTCAAACGGACGTGCCGCAGCACCTCCCGCATTTGAAACAAGCATAGGAGTTTCAACCTCCAAAAATCCCTGATTATTCAGATAGCTTCTGATAGAGGAAATGATTTTTGAACGCTTTACAAAAACATCTTTAACGTCTCTGTTCATAATCAAATCGGTGTAACGCTGTCTGTAACGCAAATCGGTATTTGTCATTCCGTGGAATTTTTCGGGCAGCGGCTGAAGTGACTTTGACAAAAGTGTAATTTTGCTCGGTCTGATTGATATTTCGCCTGTCTGTGTTGTGAATACTTCGCCTTCGGCACCGACAATATCGCCTATATCAAGCTTTTTAAAACGATTATATTCTTCCTCGCCCAAAATATCTTTTTTGACGAAAAGCTGAATCTGACCGTCCAAATCCGCAATATGAACAAATCCGACCTTTCCCATGCCTCTTTTTGACATAATTCTTCCGGCAACGGAAACAGATTGTCCGTCAAGCGGTGAAATTTTTGCGGTTATCTGCTTTTCTTCGCCTCTGACGCTGATTGTGCGTTCTTCGGTCTTACAGTTTTCACATATATCTTTTGATGAATGTGTGCGGTTGTATTTCGTTATTTTAAATGGGTCTCTGCCCTCACTTTGAAGCTCCGCCAGCTTATCACGTCTTATTTTTAAAAGCTGTGACAATTCTTTTTCTTCCATCTGTATTTCTTCCTTTCTGTATGGTAATCATTATAACATTATATAATATAATAGTTATTTTTGCAAGATTTATTTAAAAAAATTATTTATTTTTATAAAAAAAGTAGAATAAAAGCCGTATTATACCAAAAGTTTAAGCGGTTATTTCAAAAATCCGCCTTTATATCTCAAAATCCTTCGGGTCAAGATTTACATTAAACTGTTTTTTACGTCTTACGGTTCTTTTTAAAATATTATATTTATAATATCTGCACGCTTCGGCAGTTATATCCATATTTTTCATTTTTTTGCGGCAATAAACAAAATCATCGCCGGATTTATCCGAAAATGTACAAAATGAGCATATTTTCGGTATTTCGTCGCTGTATATTGACATACAAAAACCCCTTTCTTTTGTATGATTATATCATATTTTTGCCCTTATGTAAATATAAATTGTGATGTTTTTCAGTAAAAATTTTATAATAATGCTTGATTTTAGGTTAATTTTAGTATATAATATCTTTGTATGATTTTTTTGGTCATAATTTAATAAATTTGAAAGGGACGAAGAAACATGGAAAAAAGAGAAATGCTTTATGAGGGTAAGGCGAAAAAGGTTTACAAAACAGATGATGAAAACCTTTATATCGTAGATTATAAGGACGACGCTACAGCATTCAACGGACTGAAAAAAGGACAGATTTCGGGCAAGGGTGTTGTTAATAATAAAATGTCTAACTTCCTTATGAAAATTATGGAGAAAAACGGTATTCCGACTCATTTCGTGGAGGAAATTTCAGACAGAGAAACGGTTGTTAAAAAAGTTTCTATCGTTCCGCTTGAGGTTATTATAAGAAATATAGCGGCAGGCTCATTTTCAAAGCGTTTCGGCGTTGAAGAGGGCAAAAAGCTTAACTGCACAACTCTTGAATATTGCCTTAAGGACGACGCTTTGGGCGACCCGATGATAAACGATTATCAGATTATCGCTATAGGCGCTGCAACAAAAGAAGACCTTGATACAATTGCTGATTTGACATTTAAGGTAAACGACGTTTTGAAAGCGTATTTTGCAAGCGTTAATATTGAGCTTGTAGACTTCAAGATTGAATTTGGCAAAACACCCGACGGACAGATTATTCTTGCGGATGAGATTTCACCCGATACCTGCCGTCTGTGGGACGCTGATACTCATGAAAAGCTTGACAAAGACCGTTTCAGACGTGATTTGGGTAATGTTGAGGAAGCATACGAAGAAGTATTCAAAAGACTTGGTTTATAATTCGGGAGGCGCAAATGGCTACAAATACTTATGAAAGCCCGTTAAATTCAAGATATGCCTCAAAGGAAATGCAGTATATCTTTTCGCCAGACAAGAAATTTTCGACCTGGCGCAAGCTTTGGATTGCTCTTGCCGAAAGTGAAAAGGAGCTTGGGCTGGATATTACGGACGAACAGATTGCCGAAATGAAAGAGCATATCTATGACATTAATTATGATGTTGCAAAGGAACGTGAAAAAAAGGTGCGTCATGATGTTATGTCGCACGTTTACGCATACGGCGTTCAGTGTCCGAAAGCAAAGGGGATAATTCATCTTGGTGCAACAAGCTGTTATGTGGGCGATAATACCGACATAATTATCATGACGGAAGCTTTGCAGCTTGTTAAAAAGAAGCTTGTTTCGCTTATCGGCGAGCTTGCAAAATTTGCGGACGCAAATAAAAATCTGCCGACGCTTGCATTTACTCATTTTCAGCCCGCACAGCCTACAACAGTGGGAAAAAGAGCAACATTGTGGCTTGAAGACTTACTTATGGACCTTGAAGATGTTGATTATCAGCTTTCAAAAGCAAAGCTTCTCGGCTGCAAGGGTACAACGGGAACGCAGGCAAGTTTTATGGAACTGTTTGAGGGTGACCATGAAAAATGCAAGGAGCTTGACAGAAAGATTGCCGCAAAAATGGGCTATGACAGTTCATTTCCCGTAAGCGGTCAGACATATCCGAGAAAGCTTGATTCACAGATACTTAACGTATTGAGTCTGATTGCTCAAAGTGCATATAAATTTTCAAACGATATAAGGTTATTGCAGCACTTAAAGCAAATTGAGGAGCCGTTTGAAAAGTCGCAGATAGGCTCGTCGGCAATGGCATACAAGCGTAACCCAATGCGCAGTGAGCGTATAGGCTCATTGGCAAGATACGTTATAGTCGATGCACTTAATCCCGCCATAACCGCCGCCACGCAGTGGTTTGAAAGAACGCTTGACGACAGTGCAAACAAGAGAATCTCAATACCTGAGGCATTTCTTGCGGTTGACGCAATACTCAGCCTTTATATAAACGTTGTTGACGGACTTGTTGTTTACGATAAAGTTATATATCAGCAGTTCATGCGTGAAATTCCGTTCATGGCAACAGAAAATATCATGATGGACGCAGTTAAAAAGGGCGGTGACCGTCAGGAACTGCATGAACGTATCAGAATACATTCCATGGAGGCGGGGAAGAACGTTAAAATGGAGGGTAAGGACAATAATCTTGCGGAGCTTATCGCAAATGATTCGCTGTTCGGGTTGAGCCGTGAAGAAATTGATTCTGTTATGAGGCCAGAAAACTTTGTCGGCAGAGCGCCGCAGCAGGTTGATGATTTTCTTAATGAATATGTAAATCCCGTTCTTGAGTCAAATAAGGATTTACTCGGCGTGGAAGTCGAAATCAACGTTTGATGCGATGAAAAAACTTATAGCAGCGGGGACGTCGGTTTCACTCCTGTTAGGAATTGTGAGCGTTATATTGTATAAAAAAACTCTTGACGGCATATATTTTTCATTTGCGGTAACAGCATTTACAACGCTGTATCATTTTGCCATGAGAATTGCGGCAGGGTACATTGTTGTATTTGTCAGAAAAAACAAAACGGCGGCGGACTCAGTGCCGTTTCGGCTGAGCGCTGCCGAAAGCAATTTCTATAAAAAAATAAAAATAAAATATTGGAAAAAATATGTACCGACCTATAACAAAGCATTGTTTAATATAAAAAACAATTCATATGAAACTGTTATGCACAACATGATAAATGCTGAAATCGGGCATGAGTTTATTGTTGTATTGAGCTTTCTGCCGATTTTGCTGTCAAAACCGCTTGACGGATTTGTTCCGTTCGTTATAACGTCCGTTATTGCGGCGGCTTTTGATATGCAGTTTGTATTTGTTCAGAGGTATAACAGAGCAAGACTTAGTAAATTTATTTGATTTGTGCCGTATACTTCGGCAGAATGGAGGATTTAATATGGTAAAAGCAATTGTAGGCGCTAACTGGGGCGATGAGGGTAAAGGAAAAATTACCGATATGCTTGCGGCAGACGCAGATATAGTAATACGCTTTCAGGGCGGCGCTAATGCAGGTCATACAATTGTAAACGAATACGGAAAATTTGCACTGCATCTTTTGCCGTCGGGCTCATTTAATCAAAATGTAACAAACATGATAGGCAACGGCGTTGCGCTTGATATTCCGCAGCTTATCAAGGAAATTGACGATATTGTAAGCAAGGGAGTACCGAAACCGAATATTGTCGTTTCGGAAAGAGCGCAGGTTCTTATGCCGTACCACAGACTTTTTGACCAATATGAGGAAGAAAGACTTTCTGACCGTAAGTTTGGCTCGACAAAGTCGGGGATAGCGCCGTTCTTTGCCGATAAATTTGCAAAGATAGGGTTCCAGGTATGGGAGCTGTTTGAAGACGAGCCGCTTAAGGAAAAAATAAAAAATGTTCTGGAGGTAAAAAATCTTACTCTTGAACATGTTTATCATAAGCCGCTCATAGACGCCGATGAGCTTTATAATACGCTTGTTGAATACCGTGAAATGATAAGACCGTACGTAATTGATTCGGTGCAGTTTATGCACAAGGCAATCAAAGAGGGCAAAAGCATTTTGCTTGAAGGACAGCTTGGCTCGCTGAAAGACCCGGATTTCGGAATATACCCGTTTACGACATCATCTCCGACTCTTGCAGGCTACGGAGCAATCGGAGCAGGTATTCCGCCGTATGAAATAAAAGACATTATCACAGTCGTGAAGGCTTATTCATCTGCTGTCGGAGCCGGTGCGTTTGTTTCGGAAATATTCGGTGACGAGGCAGATGAGCTTCGCAGAAGAGGGGGAGATGGCGGCGAATTCGGCGCAACGACGGGCAGACCGAGACGTATGGGCTGGTTTGACTGTGTCGCATCACGTTACGGCTGTCGTGTTCAGGGTACAACGCAGGTTGCGTTCACCGTCCTTGATGTTCTCGGATACCTTGATGAAATTCCGGTATGCATAGGCTACGAAATTGACGGCGAGGTTGTACGTGATTTCCCGACAACAAACAAGCTTAACAGAGCAAAGCCTGTTTTAAAGGTACTTCCGGGCTGGAAAACCGATATAAGAGGTATTACAAAATATGAGGATTTGCCCGAAAACTGCCGTAACTACATTGAATTTATAGAAAAAGAGCTTGAAGTTCCGATTAAGATAGTATCAAACGGTCCGGGCAGACATGAAATAATCATGAGATAAAGATATCCTGTATTGTAAATAATTTTGACTTTACAAAACGCAGAATATGCGTTATAATCAGTTCGTGATATATTCACAATTTAATTTACAATTCTTGCCTGAAAATAAGGCAATACGGAAACGGAGGATTTTTATGAAAAAATCAGTACTTATGCTTTCATGCGCTTTGCTGTTCGGTTCGGTAACGGCAAACGCCGCAAAGGATATAAACGTGTCGCTCAACGGCAATCCGCTGACATTTGACAGTCAGCCGATTATTAAAAATGACAGAACTTTTGTGCCGATGCGCAAAATCTTTGAGGATTTCGGCATGGAGGTTGAATGGGACGATGATACGAAAACAGTATGCGCAAAGGGTAACGATTCCGAAATTTCACTCAGCGTCGGCAGCAATGAAATGTGGGTTGACGGAAAATGTATAACCCTTGACGCAGTGCCGTTTGTACAGAACGACAGAACACTTGTACCGCTGAGAGCGATAAGCGAGGCATTAAAATGCAATGTGAAATGGGATGCTGATAATTTTGCAGTAATTATAATAGGCGGAATTAATGCAAAGCCGTCTGCTTTGCCTACCGCTGTTCCGACATCAGTACCGTCGGTAACGCCCGTACCGTCTGCCGAGCCTACATCAGAGCCGACAGCAATACCTACACAAGCACCGCCGGCAGAACCTACAGCAGTTCCTACACAAGAGCCAACGGCAGAACCGACATCAGCACCGTCACCAACTGCCGAAAGAGCTATGGAGCAAGAGGTTTTAAAGCTTGTGAATCGGGCTCGTGCCGAAAACGGACTGAATCCGCTTTTGTGGGCAGACGATTTGGCTGATATTGCAAGAGCGCACAGTGCGGATATGATAGAAAGAGGCTTTTTCAGCCACACAAACCCTGACGGTCAGTCACCGTTTGACAGAATCAAAAGCAACGGAATATCTTACAGAGCCGCTGCCGAAAATATCGCATACGGACAGCCTGATGCCGAAGCTGTTATGAATAGCTGGATGAATTCGGCAGGACACAGAGCGAATATTTTAAATGAAAATTTAAAAGAAATCGGAATAGGAGCTGTGAAAGATTCAAACGGAACTGTTTATTGGACACAGGTATTTGTTACAAGATAAATCTAAAGTCAATCAGAACCAAAGAGGGTTGCTGCGTTATCGCAGCAACCCATTTTTTCTTATATTGCCTTATTCAGCAGCATATTTGAACGCTCAATGAATTTAGTCATTGCATCCGCCGCAAGCGGACCGTGACTGATTCTTGCCAAATCATAAACTTGGTCTATAACCAAATCAGTGTCCTCTGCCGGCAGAGAATCAAGCTTCTTTATAAGCTCGTTGTTTTTATTTACGACAAGCGTAAATTCATCATGGAACATATTTGCCATACCTGCCATTTGCTGACCGTATGAACGATACATTTCCTGCATACGTCTTGATTCCTCGCTCAACAGCAAAACTGCCGGAACTTCTTCATTTTTAAGTGCCTTTATTTCAATTTTTAATGTATCATCATTAATTCTTGTCTTGAATTTTTCGGCAAGCGCCTTATCCTTGTCCT
>CAKSGG010000140.1 GCA_934454215.1 uncultured Clostridia bacterium | reverse complement strand
ATATAAACATCGCCATTGTAATGTATTGCCATTTCTCTAATCTCGTCATACCAGTTAATTTGTGCTCCTAAGGCTTCATAAATTGTTCTTAACGGAAAAAGCGCCTGACCTTCCATAAATTTTACAGTATTTTCTGTTTCAACAGGTTTTTCATTCACATAAAGCGCACCGTTTTCGGCAGCAATATTTTCTGCAAAAACACTGCACATATTAAAACCAAATATCACAACTATTATGAAAAGCAAAATAATTTTTTTCATTTTATCAAACCTCTATCAAAATTGGTTAAATTCTATAAATTTTCAAAATATGATTCTGCTGATCAATTTCAACATTACAACCCATTTTCTCAAAAAGCACCCGTCCCGAATCTTCATAAATAAATATAGACCCATTGATATTGCAGTAACGGCAATATCTTGACAAGGGAGATATTAAAAGCAAGTCATTACCATTCTCCAAGTACCTAAAGCGAATTATTGGAATATTATCATTACTTACGAAAGACATATATGCCATATAAGTTGTTCCATCGTAATTTATTGCCATCTCATGCAGTTCATCATACCAAACTATATCAGCTCCCAAAGCTTCATAGATTGTTCTTAAAGGAAATAATACCTGATTATCTGTATATCTAACCGTATTTTCTGATTCGATTGTTTTACCATCAACACAAAGTATCCAGCTATCAGCAGTATCATTTTCTGCAAATGCACAAAAAACATTTGAATTCATTATTAGAATTAACAAAAAAAGAAAAATCGTTTTTTTCATCCAATTCACCTCATAAATCATTTAAAATAGCTTATCATTTTTACTCAGTCAAAAACATTAATTATCAAACGAACATTTTGAGCACATTTAACAAATCATCAGCTTTTACGCCTATATATTATCATATTTTTCAACATATGTCAATAGTTTTTTGTAATTTTTTCTGTATTTTTCCAAAAAAGAAACGCACTACAAATTAATGTAATGCGTTCTAAAATTTAAAGTAAGTTAAAACAAAGACAGTTTTAATAACAAATAAATATATTTATTGTGTTATTTTAATAGTAAAATTATCATAATCAATTTTCATTGATGCACCGATGAAAGTTAAAACCTCATTCATAACAACATCATCAATCATAATGCTGCCATCAACTATTTGAACATAAGGCATTGTTCCACCCGGCGGAAAACTCCTTTTTACATCAACATCTTCTGCTTTGACAACTGCATAATAATTATCCGTTTTCAGAAAAAACGATTCATGGTCCTTAGAAAAAATCGCAGCTTTTCTGGAATTATCCCACGAAACATCGCATCCAATACTTTCTGCAACTATTCTGAACGGCATATGAACTACGGTATTTCTGAAAGTGGCATTATCAGAAATAACCCTGCCGTCAAATTCAATCTTGCCGTTCTTTATTCTGAATTTATTGCAATAATCCTCTTGCGAATACACTTTTGTTTCAACGAAAGTTTCATAACCTTTTTCATCGGAATATGAAATCATATCTTTTCTGGTAATAAAATAATTACCAACAGTTGTTTCCGCAAATAATGTTAGTGGGACATCTGAAAGATTAGAACTGTCGGGAGCAAACAGAATATAATCATTAACATTACAGTTAATCTCATTATCCGAAAGAATTTTTTCAATATTTGCTATTGTTCCGAAAGCTTCAATCAGTTCAAAATCAATCACAATTGATGGATTACCAACTCTACCAACACCGCTTTTTACACTATAGTGATCCTCGCTGCCATTTTTTACATATGTGATATCAATATCGCTATTATAAGTTTTATTTATTGCACATATAGCCTTTTTGTGCGAAAACTCTTGCAAAATATCAGTGGATGGATTTGATAAAAATTCATCAAATAAATTATTGTCAATTAAATAAATTGCAACGTCTGTACCATCATCAGCATAACCAATTAAAGTATTAAAAAACAATGTAAAAGATATCAGTACAGAAATTAGTATTTTCATAAAGACCCCTTTATTATATTTAATTTGCTCTTAACGCTCCAACAAAATGCATTCCGGTGCTATCGTTAGATATCCCATTCATAAAATCACTATACGGTTTTAATCAGTCGTCATACGCAAAGCTATCTTTTCACAGATAAAAACAAGTTTATTCTTCGCCTCTGATATCAATAATCCTGCCGTCCTGTTTACTGATAACGATTGTTGCGCCTCCGCCACAAGTAGGAATTTTCATCACTCTGCAAAAAACATATTCTGTATCAGTTTCTTCTCCTTCAATAAGTTTTGTTTCGTTAATAAACTCTTCGCTATAAGCCTCTTTAAATATTATATCAGCAAGTTTTTCTGCAGCTTCCTTACTTAATCTGTAATTATACTGCGGAGGTATAGTCTCTTCGGTTTCTATTTTAATCGAATCAACCGAATCGCCGAGATCATTACCATTATCCCAATCCACAGAAAAATTGAATAAATTTTCAACTTCCCTTACAGGAAGATATGCTTTGTTATTTACCAAAAGCCAGTTAATATTTTTCCGTACTTTCTCACCGTTTATATACAGATTAAACCAAGCTTTTTCTGCTGTTATAGACTGATATAAAGAGTTTGCGCACACTGAACCTGATATTATTAAAAACAAAATTGATATAAAAGGCAAGAACTTTCTCACAACATCATCTCCTTTTATTAACAATAAATCCAAATGCTCTTCCCATATAGTTTTATAATAATTAAATAAAACATTTTATTTATAATTAATAAGAATCTACTAATATATATGCGAAGATAACAAATTATTAATATTTGATATTACAGCATTGCTTGTTTCGCCATTCCTAAACTCCAATAATCTTGAAATAATAAGGCTTCGATTGTCATCATCCAATATATCGGATAACATATTAACAATCATGCATTTTTCCCGATAATTTCCTAGTTTAAATAAGGCAAGCAAATTTTCAAGATAAATTTTATCACCTAAAATATATAATCCTCTGAAACAAGCCGATGAAAGTGACAAATACTTTTCTTTTGAAAGCTTAATAAGGGTTTTTTTAAGTTTGCCTATATCTATCAACGGAGTCCCTGCAATATCTGCTAACGATAATACAGCATATGTTCTTACCAATATACTTGGATCATTCAATGCAGATTTAAGCAATTGCTCATAAGACGCACTTGTTGAAAAAACAGATAGCGAGTCACAAGCATTAACTCTTACTAATTCATCTTCATCTTTGCATAAATTGATTAATGCTATTTCAGCATCTTCGCCCGAAGCCATTACAAGCAATTCTGCAATATATGACTTAATTTCTGAATTATTAGTTTTTAACAGTCCTATTAGTGTTTTGATATCTTTTTCATCTATGCAAGATTTTTGAGATATTGAGTCCAGTATATTATAAATCATTGTGTCTTTCATTATAGCAAAATCACATTATTTACCGCAATACCGAATGTTATTTATTCCGGTCTGCTCGCAAATAAAAGGAACAAAATACTAAATTTTATATTTTTAATAACTCGTGCTAATCAATGGATAAAAATAATGCCATATATATGGCCATACAAAGCCTTCCGCATTTCCATTTTTTGACCAAACCGTGCGCGACCATGAATCATATATCCATTTATCGTTAGGCCGTTTAAAAGTAAATACATTCCCCATTGAATAGCCTTTTTGATCCTTATTTATAATGTACACTTTAGCATTATAATCTGAATACTTCAACACTTTTATAGAGGCAATATTATCAGAAATATTCTCTGAGATATATGCCTCTCTAAAATAGCCTTGATATAAGTTTGTTAGCATTTCACATTTTGCTAAACATAACAGCCAATATATTACTAATAAAAAAAGAATAATAAGTATAACTTTTTTTATACTCACACTTTTCATAGCAGAATACCTCAAAACTTATTACTTGTATCAGCTCTTTCATACAATGGCATAAGCACATTTCTCCTCATGTGTTCCCCAACACTGAAAACAAACTATGCAATATTACCCACCGGAATCATCTCCGTTAAGCAAATACTTTGAGCATATTTGACAAATCGTTAGCTTTTATGCCTATATATTATCATATTTTTCAACATAAGTCAATAGTTTTTTGTAATTTTTTCTGTATTTTTCCAAAAATAATGGTGCCGGCAAAACCGGCACCTAAACTTTAAGTTTGTCGCTCACATTTTGAGAAAAACCATCAACACTTAAAATAACATCTACTACTTCTTCCTTTGTTACATAATCTTTAGGTCTAAAGCAACCATTATTATCACCTAAGACCTGCTTTGTTTAATGGTTCGTAATAATCTTTCTCTTATGCTTTTTAATCCTTTTATTCTATAAACTATATCAGCATTATCTTTGCATATAAATATATCTCCTAAAACAACCCAATCTTCCATTTTGCCATCACTTGTATGAACAGTGATTAACATACTAGCCTCCGCTCCATGTAATTCATCTCTTGTAGTAATTCCAAAGCTCATTTCCTTAATTTCTTTGCAAATGTCGTGAAATTCCCCTTCAAAAGCATTTATCGTAATAATACTCCCATCATCATCATAATAATCCTCTATTGTCATATACGAAATTTTGCTATTTTCAATTGGAAGTGATACAGGAATCCTAAAAACATTCTTGATTTCCTCAATAATCAAAATTCGATTAGGACTTTGATTAATCAAAATGATAAAAAATAGAAAAACGGCTAATAGTAGAATAAATATTAGACATAAAAGACCTTTTTTTAATATCATTTTGTAAAACACCTTCTGCCATACCTAGCTCTTGCAGGTGAACCATCCTCATTTTTTTCAACATACTTCCACCAAGTGTGTTGATATTCCTTTACATAATATGCAGGATTAAAAGGATGTGCCCTTGTTACACCATATTCACCGCCACCTCGCACATGATCCTTTATATTATTATCCCATTTAGATCCTCCATCAAAACCCGAATATGTTTTTGCATTTACTTTCTGCATAAATCCATATACAACATTATAAGTATCCGGATTTGCAGTATTACACCCTTCCAAATTCATTTCACTTGATGACACAGACCGCAAATCAGCTATAGAACAATCACCTTTTCTCATTGAATTATTGTATCTAGCATATAATTTATTCTTTTTGGAATCTGTAAAATAAATATACCCCGTAGAATATGCTGTACCACCAGAATCTTTTCCAATTTTACCGTCAATACTTCCATGGCTGATAATCTCAATTGCATCTATATTTACATTATTCTTAGAAGCAATATCGAAGAAATTATTCCACTTTTCCACAAAACTGTTTGCTGAATCAACAATAATTTTATATGAATCTGTACCATATTTTTCTGTGTAATACTTTTTTCTATCATCTGCTTGCTTTTCCATATTAGAAGAAACAAAGATCACAGATATTAGTCCACTTGGATCAAAAGCATTAACCGGATTACCACTGCAATAGACATACCAATTATAATTAGCTCTCGCCGGATCTTCGGAGATAAATCTACCCAATGTCGGGTCGTAATATCTCGCACGGAGATAGATAAAACCTGTTTCGATGTCGAAATACTCTCCGCAATAGCGGAAAGGATTTTTGTCGGACTTATCGGGATTTTTTTCTACTCCGTATTCATCATATGTGTACTCTTTTATGATGTTCCCGGAACTGTTAACTAAGGCTGTTACATCACCGTGGTTATTGGTTACATAGTAAGTTTTTGTTCCTTTTTTATCCTTACTATATATTATGCCCGTTACGCCACGGATATAATTCGTTACATCTCCGTCCTTGATTTCGGCTATTACATAGATACCGTCAAGGATAAAGTCAGTTTTTTCGTCATTTACAGTTTTTGAAGTTCTTAACCCTGATGAATTATATTCATATTCCGCCTTGTTTATTCCTTCGGAAACATCGGTCAAGCGGTTAAATCCGTCATATTCATATATAACAGAATTACCCATTGCTGTTACTTCTCTTGATGTTTCATCCGAACCGGCTGCTTTGCTTATTGTTTTAAGATAGAGATTTCCCCTATCATCATACGCAAAGCTATCCTTTTCATCACCGAAGGTTCTTTCAAGTATACGGTTATTTGTATCATACACATAATTTACCGTATCGGAAACATCTGAACCTGTTTCGTTAAGAGAAAGCCTGTTTCCGCGGTTATCGAATGTATAGCCTTTATTTGATGTACCTTCCGCAACAGCCGAAAGCCGATTATTATCATCATAGGTATAATTCAAGCCGTTATAAGATGCCACATTTCCGTCAAGATTATAGGTATATGTGTAATTTTTCAGTTCCGTTCCGGCGCTGTTTTTCACGGTCTTTGAAAGAACCATTCCGGCGCGGTTATACACAAAATCATTTTTGACTGCAACATTATTTTCGGACAGAAGATTGCCGTTATCGTTATATGTGTAGCTTGCAACGGTTGAATTGCCTTCTTTTATTGAAGTAATGCGGTTCAGGTTATCATATACATAAGACAAATCCTGCTGCAAATCGCTGTAATTTGTATAAACCTTAAACGATGTGCGGTTATTATTATAATCATATGTATACTTTTTAACTATTCCGCTGTCGGTTTTTTCGGTTTTGAGCCTGCCCAAATCATCATAGGAATAATTTGTTTTACCGTTTTCGCCGTTTGATTCAACAACATTGCCGAGAAGGTCATACTTAAAGGTTTCTGCTTTATTTCCGGCTGCTTTTGAAACAAGCTGACCGAATCCGTCATAATTATAGCTTATTTCACCGGAGGTGTTTCCGTTTTTGGTCCAGCTTTCATCAGTAAGCATCCCAAGATAATTATATGAATAATTATGGGTTGTTCCGTCCGGATTGGTTACAGATGAAACGGAATTGATATACGGCGCATAGGTGTAGCTTGTTACAGCGCAGGAATCGGAGTATTCAGACTCGCCGGCATCCAAGTCCGCAGCGGTCATACCGGTTACGGTTTTTGAAACATTGCCGAGGGAATCATAGAAATACTTTGTATAGCTTGCGCCGTCGCTTGTTACGGTAGTTACTCTATGGCGGTTATCGTAGGTATAGTCTGTATCCCTGAACTCCGATGCGGAGGTATAAACCCTATCCTTTGCCTTATCGCCGGCAGCGTTATAAAAGGTTTGGGTTTTCATATTTTCGGAATCGGACATAGGCGATACGGTTTCCGTTACTCTCCCGAGATTATCATAGGAATAATTTGTAACATTGCCCATGAAATCCGTTGAGGTTGTCATATACCCATAAATATTATAGGTACAGCTCTTGGTTTTGCCTGCGGCATTGGTTTCGGAAATCTGCCTGCCGTTATAGTCATAGCCAAAGCTTGTAACATTGCCGTTTGCATCGGTTGAGGATTTAAGCACGCCGCAGCTGTCATAGGTATTCTTTACGGAATACTCATCATTTCCGCCTTTTGCGGTTGCCTTAACCAAAAGCCCCCAAGCATCGGTATACTTTGTAACAACCCTATCATGTTCATTCTTAATCTTTGATGTTGTGGTTGTTACGCGGCACATTTTACCTTCAGCCTCACCGAAAGAATAATCATAATTATTCTGACGGTAAACCTTTCCGGTATTATCCGTTGCCTTTTCCTCAATTACCTCGCCAAAGCAATTGTATTTATATTCCATATTATAACATGAATTATCACCGCTGTCAATAGTTTTTTTACTAATTTGTCCCAAACTATTGTAATTTATTTCCTCAACAGCAGTTTCGGAAGGCTCTCCGGGGTTGACGAGGGTTTTAATTTGCCTTCCAATATCGTCATAAACGATTCTGATTTTCTTGCCGCTCTGGTCGGTAACTTCCGTTTTGCAAGCGGCGGGCGTTACGGTATAAGAATATGTTTTTGCCGTACCGTCTGCATACTGTTCGCGTGTTACGCGGTTTTTCGCATCGTAGGTATAGGTTACGCTATCGGTGCCGTAACCGGAAACCGAAACTTTATTTCCATAGTAATCATATTTCGTTACAACGGAAGCGACGGTGCCGTCCGGAAGGGTTTTGCTTTCGGTTACGGTTTTCAGTGCGCTTACATCCGTACCGTAGCCGGTATCTTCATAAGAATATGTTGTAACCTCACCCGGAGAGTTTTCGTTTCTGGCGCCGGTATGCGGCGTTTCAAGCTTTTTGACCTTAGTAACTCTTCCGCAGGAATCATACTCATACTCGATTCTCTCTTTCAGCGTACCGGCTCCGCCTTTTATTGTACCGTCC
>CAKSGG010000139.1 GCA_934454215.1 uncultured Clostridia bacterium | reverse complement strand
ACCGTATCAAGCGACGTGCTCGTGAAAATCTGCACGGCACTCGGTTGCACGATGGATGATATAGTGGAGATAGTGCCGAATAAGTCTGTCAACTGACGTATTTAAATTCGCTTTATGATTGCAATGATTATGATTTACGGAGATGTTTTATGAGAGCAGTTGAATTACCGCCATATGCACCAACACTTATGGAATCAACAAGAGCCATTGGATATTCAATAGAAGCGGCCATTGCTGACATAATTGATAATAGTGTTGCAGCCTCTGCAGGACGTGTCGACATTGATTTTTTCCCTATCGGAGAATCATATATATCCATTCTTGATGACGGTAGGGGAATGACTGCAGATGAACTTATTGTTGCCATGCAGTACGGTAGCCGTAACCCACTTGAAACCCGCGATGAGCATGATTTGGGCCGATATGGTCTTGGAATGAAAACTGCATCTTTATCGCAGTGTAGAATTCTCACTGTTTTAACTAAAAAATCAGGCAGTCTGTCCGGTGCACAGTGGAATTTAAACTATATCCAGCAAGTTGAATCGTGGTCGCTAGTTTTGCTGAATGATGAAGAAGCGGAAAAATATCCAGGATTTAAAAAGCTTAACGAAAGTGAAAGTGGAACCCTTGTCATTTGGCAAGATCTCGACAAGTTTGCTGTTGGCGAAAATGATATTGCAGAAGCGTTTGCCCGAAAAATGACGCTTATTCGTGAGCATCTTTCGCTTGTTTTTCACAGGTATTTAAGTGGCGAATCCGGGATAAAAAAATTAGATATACGCATGAATGAACAAAGCATCCAGCCGCAGGACCCATTCCTCTCTAAGAAGAGTATTCAACTTATGGACGACGAAACTATAATCGTTCGCGGCCAAAAGGTTATTGTAAGGCCCTATATTCTTCCTCACACATCTAAGCTAACTCAAAAGGAACTTAAGGCACTGGGCGGAAAGGATGGGTTGCGCAAAAACCAAGGGTTTTATGTGTATAGAAATAAACGACTTTTGGTCTGGGGCAACTGGTTTAGACTTATGAGGCAAGGAGATTTGTCTAAACTCGCTCGAGTACAGGTTGACATACCTAATTCTCTTGATGACCTTTGGTCTCTTGATATCAAGAAATCAACCGCGATGCCCCCAGAAGAAGTAAAAAGAAATCTTTCTGTTTTAATTCAAAGAATTTCGGAAGGCAGTAAACGCACTTGGACATATCGGGGCAAAAAGGAGACAAGTGACGACATTGTTCATGTTTGGAACCGCCTAACTACAAGGGACGGAAGTGTGCTATATGAGGTTAATCCTGATCATCCGTTGGTGAAGAGTATCGTATCTATATGCCCAGAAATAAAGGCTAGAATTGAAATTTTACTAAAGCAAATTGGGATGTCCCTTCCAATCAATTCACTGTACATTGACTTGACAAGCGATGAAAAAATGAATAATGAAAGTGAGAACAACAGTGCCGAGGTTATCAATCTTTTTAAGGAAGTTGTATCTACATATTCTGGTGACGATAAGTTTGGCTTTATTAGAGAACTTTTGATAACAGAACCATTCTGCAATTACATAGATGAAATTGATAACGTCATGAAAAGAGGCGAAATAATATGACCAATAATATGAAGATTTTAATTGATCAAGTTACCACAGCTATCAATAGTGAATTTGGAGATGATTTACCCACGCTTGAACAAATCAATGAGAAAGCGGACACCTTTCGCGTTTTGTTTGCTCAGCTATATCCTATTTCCGATGAAGAGTATATTCGTGTAAAGAGAGAACTGGCAACAAATATTCTCCACAGAATTGGTGTGGCTACAACATTGCGAGGACACGACGCAGAGCATCATTCTTGGTATTATATACAAGAAAACGACGGATATTACTGGAACCGTTATAAAACTTATTTAAAGAATGTAAAGCATTGGGGCATTGAGGTTGTTAACAGGCTTAATCAAACGACTGACGAAATCATGGACGACCTGGGTAACCCCAAGGATCCAGCGCGCCCCTTTCAGCGACGCGGATTGTTGTTGGGAGATGTCCAGTCTGGAAAAACGGCTACATATACTGCCATTTGCAATAAGGCTTCAGATGCAGGCTATAGAGTTATTATCGTGCTGGCTGGCATGATGGAGAATCTTCGCGTTCAAACGCAGGAAAGACTTGACGCAGAGTTTGTTGGTAAAGAAAGTAAGTATACTCTCGATAAAAAAGCCGAGCAGGAAATTCGCAACAAACCGGTAGGTGTTGGTAAGAGCTCATCGTGCATTCCAGAGAAAAGCATCGCATGCTTTACTTCCGTAGCGACAGATTTTAATAAAGCGATATTGCGAGCCTTTAATCTGGATTTAAGAACGTTGAATGGTACGGCTCTTTTTGTCGTGAAAAAGAACAAAAGTGTATTAAATAATCTATATAAGTGGCTTTTGGAGAATAATGCAGATCATGAAACTGGCCTGATTGACCTTCCGTTGCTCTTGATTGATGACGAGGCAGACAACGCCTCTGTTAATACCAATTCTGAGGAAAAAGATCCCACCGCAATTAATAAGGCTATTAGGAATATTTTGAACTGTTTCAAGCAAGCCTCTTACCTTGGGATTACAGCAACACCGTTTGCCAATATTTTTATTGATCCGGATACGGATGATGCTACAAGAGACCTTTTTCCAAAGGACTTTCTAACGGTTCTTCCTACACCAGAATTGTATATTGGTGCAGATAAAATTTTTGGCAACGGTGATGCTGACGAATGGGACGATATAGTGCCACGCACAAGAACTGGCGGAATATATGGCGATGCAATTATTCCAATTGAAAATGAAGAGCAAGAATCCTTTTTTGTGTTTAAGCATAAAAAAGAACTTGCTGATGAATTGTACGATTTACCCGAAAGCTTAAAAAAAGCTATTCGTTATTTTATACTTGCCTGCACAACATCTGATGTCCGCCAGGATAACACCGAGCATCGGTCTATGCTGGTGAACGTTAGCAGATTTACAAAAGTTCAAAATGTTACCGCTGATCTTATTGAGGCCTATGTTTCAAGCATAAAGGCGGATCTTGAAAATTATTCTGCTCTTCCGATCGAAAAAGCAATGCAAATCAAAAATATTGGTTCACTTTTTGCCGAGTGGGAAGAATTCCAAATGGAATCCGTTGCAAAAGTAAAATGGGATACATTTCTTCATGACCACATACTCAAGTCAGCGAAGCGAATTGAGGTTCGATCAGTAAACCAGCAACATGGCGCATCTTCTCTAAATTATTATGAGTATAAAGGCGTCGGGATGCGAGTGATTGCCGTTGGCGGAAACAGTCTTTCCAGAGGATTGACGTTGGAAGGCCTGTGCGTCAGCTATTTCTACAGAAATACCATGATGTATGATACACTTCTCCAGATGGGGCGGTGGTTTGGATATCGTCCTAACTATGATGATTTGTTTAAGGTTTGGATAGCTGAGGATGCAATTGATTGGTATGGTTACATTACTGACGCAGTCAATGAATTGAAAGATGAACTTCGCAAAATGAAGCGTCAAAATCAAACTCCTGAAGAATTTGGTTTGAAAGTTAGGCAGGCCCCGGGCTCGCTCCTCATTACAGCGCGAAATAAGATGCGTACAGCAACATCTGTAAAACGCCCTATTACCGTTTCTGGTCGAATGATCGAGACTCCAAGACTAAAAGGCGATCCTGCATCTATTGAAGAAAATGAGGCCTTATGTCGTTCGTTTATAGAGTCAATTTCCGCTGACGTTCAGTATGAATATGATGCTTATACAAAGGCGTATATTTGGAGAAATGTAACCAAAAAAGCGGTGACCGAGATAGTACGAAACTATATTACACATCCGTGGAACCTCAATTTCCAGCCGGCAGCACTCGCAGAGTATATTGCTTCCGACGATGGCCCGTTAGACTTGTGGGATGTTGCTATTCCTCAAGATCCCGATGAAAGTCATGTCGTAAAGATCGGCCTCATTGATGAAACCTCTATTGATGTTCATCCCAAGGGCAGACCACTTGAATGGGATTTAACGAGTAAAAGCATGCTCAAGGTGTATGGTAGGCATGTGCGAATCGGGGCCGGCGGATGTACAAAGATAGGGCTAACAGAAAAACAAATACAGGCTCTTCGTGCAGAATACGGAAGCAGTAAAGACAGCACATATCTGCACACGGATCGTAATCCGTTGCTTTTAATTCATGTTTTAACTAATACAAACCCAGAAAGAAAGCCCAGTGATCCAAAATGCGTCTTTGCTCTTGGGCTTGGATTTCCATATGACGGAAACGAACGCACTGCGAACTATATGGTAAACGTCAAAGAATTGAAGAATTGGGTTGATATCGAAGACGAGGATGATGACGATGATAACGATTGATGATTTATACGAGAAGTGGAATAATATTTCTCCATATACTGGGGGGTTTCTTCTGGTTTCAGGTGAACATCCGTTAGCTTTTCATATAGGATATCTAAATGATTCTCAGAAATGCTTTATTGTTCTCAATACAGGAAAACTTGAAAAAGTGTCATCTTCAAAGGCGATAAGTGTCGAAAATATTCTATTGAACGACAATTCATATGCTCTGCGTTTTTCTTTAAACTATCCTTCGCTGGATGAAATATTTGTGAAGCTTTGCTGGGACCTCCTGTGTTCATCAAAAGATGGGCCACATCCTATTGAAAAGATTGTTGCCCAGTATAAAAGGTGGCTTAGACTTTTACAACAAATTGGCGATGGATTGTTGCCGTCACATAGTCAAAAGGGCTTGATTGGTGAGTTGTTATTTTTGGCCGACCTTGTCGAAAAGCACGGAGATAATATGGCAATCACTGAATGGGTTGGACCTGAAGGGGCGGATCAGGATTTCAATTTTTCAAATGGCTGGGCAGAAGTAAAAACAACAATTATTGCGGGGACTTCCATTCAGGTGTCTTCGCTTCAACAATTTAATCGTTCGGATGAAGGATTTCTCATCGTTTATTTTCTTGACAAAACATCTTCGACGGGGAGAAATACCATTTCGCTAAATGAAGCAGTCAAAAATGTTTTTTCAAAAATATCATCGCGGTCCAGCGCGGATTTATTGAAATTAAAATTAGCAAAAAGCGGATATCAAGAAAAAAACGCTGATGAGTATTCATCATGTCGTTTTAAGCTTGCTGAAAAGCGAACGTACCGTGTTTCAAAGGAGTTTCCTTGTTTGGCAAAAGACAATGTGCCTTCAGCGATAGTCGAAGCTCAGTACAAAATTGATTTGCCGTCAATCGAAATATTTAGACTGAAGGAGGCTTAAAAAATGAACGTACAAGAGTTCCATAAGGATTTTTTGGAAGAAGTGAAGGCGACTGCCGCAACAGAAGGAGCTGGCTCGAATGCCGCCTTTGTTAGTGTTGCGAGCAGTTATCTGGTTAACGCAGAAGCTCTTTCAGACTTTACGACGGCATTTTATATTGGCAAGAGTGGATCGAAAAAGTTGCGTGTCGATGGGTACGTCTTAGACGAATTTGATTACACGTTTAATCTTGTAATTGCAGATTATACAGGTGACGAGCAACGGGAAACGGTAACAAGAACATATGCGACGCAACAGTTTGATTTCCTGCTTCATTTTGTAGAAGAGGCCCTTGGGAATAAGCTTTATAGGGAAATTGAACCAAGCACTCCTGTAGCTGATTTGGTTGAACAACTTCGATTTCATAGAGATCACATAAGGAAGTTTCGTTTGATTCTTTTATCTGATGGGTTTATGAGTAATCGTATTAGTGAAATCGAAGGGCGTATGATAAATGATATCTCGGTTGAGTGTCAGATTTGGGATATTGATAGAATATATAGAGTTTGTTTCTCAGATCTTGGCCGCCAGGACATTGAAATTGATTTCAAAGCATACACAAACGGAAAAGGCATTCCGTGCTTAGAGGCAAGCAACGCCAACAGCGATGATTACCGGAGTTATCTTTGCATTATTCCTGGAAAGGTTTTGGCAGATATATATGATACGTATGGTAGCCAGTTGTTAGAAGGCAATGTACGGTCATTTCTCTCAACGAAAGTTGCGGTAAACAAAAAAATTAGGGAAACAATATTAAAAATTCCCCAAAATTTCTTTGCGTATAATAATGGAGTGTCTGCTACGGCTATGGATCTACAATTTGAATCAGCCCCCGAAGGAAAGTATATTACATACGCCCGTGATTTTCAAATTATTAATGGTGGCCAGACCACAGCATCCCTTTCAAACGCAAGACATAAAGATGCTGCCGATTTGCATCAGATATATGTTCAGATGAAATTGACGGAAGTAGATAATGACGCTGATAAATCGAGCGACCTAATTCGCAACATTTCTCGATCGTCGAATAGCCAAAACAAAGTAAGTGACGCAGATTTTTTTGCAACGCATCCTTTTCATATTCGCATGGAACAGATATCGCGCCGAATATTTGCTCCAGCATCAGGAGGTGCTCAATACGAAACGAAATGGTTTTACGAAAGAGCCCGAGGACAATATTTACAAGCGCAAATGCGTATGACTAAATCCCAAAAGGATAAATTTATTGCGCAAAATCCTAAAAATCACGTCATCACCAAAACTGATTTGGCAAAATATCGTATTACTTGGATTGGAGTACCGCAATCCGTTAGTAAAGGCGCTCAAACAAACTTTATGAAGTTCGCTGAGATGATAGATGATGCTTGGGCAAAGTCAGACTCCATATTCAACGAAAAATATTTTAAAGATACTGTATCGTTAGCTATTTTATTCAAGCATACTGAATGGGTAGTATCCCATCAACCATGGTTTGAACAGGGATACAGAGCTAATATCGTAACGTATTCATTAGCACTGCTTCATCGCTTAATTCGGGAACAATTTCCGGGGTCTGATTTGGATTTGCAATTGATTTGGACCAGACAACAAGTCCCGGACGTTGTGACAAATGAACTTGTGAGAATAACAAAGTGCGTTTTTGATACAATAACAGATCCATCAAGGGGAACCATAAATGTTACCCAATGGTGCAAAAGAGATGCGTGCTGGGATGATGTAAAGAAATGTCGTCTCAAGCTATTTTCTGATATTGAGGCTGTGCTTGTTGGAAAAGAAGAAGAAAAAAGCTCGGAGAAAGAAGCTAAGCGTGACCAAAAACTTTTCTCCGGTGTAGAGGCTCAGACCAGAGTAATAGAGCTTGGAGCGGAGTACTGGATTAAAGTTAATGAGTTTGTTACGATCAAAAAGATATCATTTTCGCCAGATCAAATGAGGGCTATCAAGTATGCAATGAGAATTCCAACCCAATTACCGAATGCGTATCAAAGTACTCTGCTCCTATCACTACTCGAAGAGGCAAAGGCAAATGGATTCAAATCATAAGGAGAACTAAATGGGCAAATATTCGGCTATCGACCTTTTCGCAGGCGCGGGAGGGCTGAGTTTAGGATTTATGCAAACTCAGAAGTTTGATGTAAAAGTTGCGTTTGAAAACAATCCTGACATGCAAGCAACCTATCAGAAAAACCATCCAGGAGTTGAAATGCAAGGAGATGTATGCAAAGCCAATTACAAAGATATTGAAGATAAATATGGAAAGATTGATGTTGTAATCGGGGGACCTCCATGTCAGGGCTTTTCTAATGCCAACCGGCAAAAAAATCATGCAATTAGTCAAAACAATATGTTAGTCAAGCAGTATGTAAGAGCAATATTGGAGCTTCAGCCAAAAGCATTTGTTATGGAGAATGTTAGCATGCTTAAGTCTGATGTTCATCGATTCTATTTAACACAGGAAGATATGGACTATTTAAAAAAATACAATATCCCTACCAGACGCACAAAATTGCATCTATTGGACAAAAGTCTTTATTATGATGGCTTACTCGATATCGTTAAGTCCAAAGAAAAGATCACAACGAGGTTGTGGACAGAAAAATTGTATGCCGAAATCAATGTGATCTATAAAACCTCAAAAAACGAAAAAAAGCTTCAACACTGTCTTGAAAAGCACAAAAAAACTTTGTTGAACTTGCTTGATAAGCATGAGGGCAACGGTGATATTGTATCTGCAAACGATCAAATTGCATTTGATGCGATATCGGGATATTATGAAGGAAAAACAAACATTAGAAAATTGAAATCGTTGATTGAACCAGCAATTATGTATCAGCGGATGCTTGGTGTTGCTATGGAATTAATCGATAATCATTTGATTATTGATGATTATTTAATTGACGATGG
>CAKSGG010000138.1 GCA_934454215.1 uncultured Clostridia bacterium | reverse complement strand
TCTTAAAAATTTAAAAATGATATGATATGATGAAAGAAATTTAAGAGGGGAGAAATAAAAGTGCAAACAGAAGCAATAATCTATACTGATGATGCAGTCTTTTTTTATGACACATTAACATACGACAAACCGTATATTTCTTCTAAACCCAGAAATCATGACAGTTTTGCATTTGTTACAGACGGAACGCTTTTATATGAAAAACAAGGGAAGACTGTTCAGATAAAGAAGGGGCAGGTTGCATATATAGCGAAGGGATCAATAGACAAAAGCAGTGCGGGCTTCTGCAATTCTGTTTCATATATTGCTGTCAATTTTAATTTTGACCGTGAAAATGCTTTTCCCACACAAACACTGCCCTTTGACACAGTATGTTCTACCGGGAACATGTATAATTACGAAAAAATGTTTAATACTGCATTAAATGAATATATATCGGATTTTTCGGGCAGATGCTCTGTATGCAGCGGTCTTTTGCTCCAGATAATCGGATCGCTTATAAATGAACATGAAATAGATGCACAAACTGTAAAAAATTAAAAGAGATTGAAAAAGCCGTTACATATCTTAAAGAACATTATTATAATGCGCATCTTCAAATAAATGAGCTTTCACGCATGGTACACCTGAGTGAAAAGCACTTTCGCCGGCTATTTTTTGATGTATTCGGCAAAAAACCGTATACATTTTTGAGGGAATACCGATTAAATAAAGCAGAAATACTTTTGCAAAACACCGCAAAATCAGTATCAGCAATTGCGCTTCAGTGTGGATTTGCCGATGTTTATAGTTTCAGCCATTGCTTTAAAGTACACTATGGAATGTCCCCGCAAAATTATCGCACACTGCATAAATAGTGTATTTTGTCCCTTTCTGACAAATATTTTTTTTTACAAACATTTTATTTTTTTCGAATCCGATTATAATATTATATATAAATGAGGAGGCGGATAAATATGTTAAAAGGAAATACAGCATTGGTCACGGGGGCGAGCCGAGGAATCGGATTTGCGATCGCCAAAAAATTAGCTGAAAACGGATGTCGAGTCGTTATAACCGGCAGAAAACTTGAAAAACTTCAATCGGCTGCACAGGAGATTTCGGGCACAGCTTTACCTATGGTATGGGACGCATCGGAAATTGAACTTGCAGATGCAAAAATTAACGAAGCAGCATCACTGCTGGGAGGGCTTGACATTGTAGTCAACAATGCCGGAATATTTGCACAGAATTGTGAATGGGATAAAAATGACCTTCTTAAAACCGATGTGCAGCAATGGACATCAGTTATGAGAACAAACGCAAGCGCAATTTTCTTTACCATGCAGTCAGCTGTAAATTATATGCTGAAAAACAATGTAAAAGGTAATATCTTGAACATTACGTCTGTTGTCGGAGAAGAACCTGTTTTCGGGGCATATGGTGCGTCAAAAATCACTGCAACCGCGCTTACACGCGGCTGGGGAAAAATGTTCGCATCGGACGGGATCACAATTAACGGAATTGCACCGGGACCTGTTGCAACTGAAATGAACAACTGGCACGAAGGAGATTCGATGCAACACAATCGCATACCTTTCGGCAGGTTTGCGGCAACTGACGAAATAGCTGCTCTTGCACTCCATATGCTTGATGAAAAATCAGTAATGATTTGCGGTGAAACCGTTGTAATAGACGGTGCTTATTCAATACGGTAAGGAGGTTGGTAAAATGAAGCAAAGAATTAAAAATTTAGTAGACTATACAATGTCGGGTAAGATGTATCCAAACTGCAAGAAAACCGATTATGAAAGGACAGATATATTTCTGCCACATATACAGATGTCTGCAAAAAGGGTTTGTGAATATATAAAGAATCAAGAACCCGTACTTTTTGAAGATTGCTGTTTTACAGGACAACTGCGTTTTGACGGAAGTGTCGAAGGCGATATTTTCACCCGTTGTGGCCATGAAAATTTACGAAAACTTGATGAAGTATCTTATAATAAACCTTATAATAATCTTATAACATTTGAATGGCAGCACTCTACAGGCGATTTTGAAAAGATTATAAAATACGGTTTACATGGAATTATGCACGATATAGAAATATCAACAGAAAAACATCGCGGAGATAATGAGGCGGTACAATTTTTGCAAACTCAAAATGACGTATGCAAAGCAATAATATCATGGGCGCATAAATGCTCCGCAAGAGCAGAACAACTTGCGGAAAATATAGCAAATCCTGAACATAAAAAGAATCTTGTCATGCTTTCTCAGGCTTTAAAAAAAATTCCAGAACAGCCGGCTCAAAATTTTTACGAAGCCGTTTTGTGCCTGTTTATATGCTATTCCTTTATACCTGACAGCATTGGTCTGATCGACAGATATCTGTACCCTTACTATAAAAAGGATATTGAAGAAGGTATAATCACATCGGAAACCGCAGCAGCATATTTGCAAGAGTTATTTTTGATGCTGCAAGCAAGAATTTCGATTGACTCTAACAGATTTTATAGGGGCGGCGAAACGCACTTCTGTATAGGCGGCTATTTGCCGGACGGTTCCGACGGATTTACCGACTTTTCAAAGCTCATTGTAGAGGCTCTTATGGAATTGCCGACATGGATTCCGCAGATTTCACTGCGTTGGACACCCAAAACACCGCATGAGGTTCTGCGTTATATGCTTGATTGCGAAAGAAATGACCCAAATAAACGAATAGCCTTTGTAAATGATGTTCCGCGTCTTAAAGGTCTTACCCAATACTCTGGATTTTCTTACGACGAAGCGATAAACTACTCAATGATAGGTTGCAACGAAATATCTCTCCCGGGAGGAATTGTGTTTGGTTTTGATCCAATTAATGTTGCAAGATCGGTAACGAATGTATTTTCAAAGCGCTGTGCCGATATTGTTGAAGCAAACAGTTTTGACGAATTCTTCGAAATATACAAACAGGAATTATTCAGCGATTTATGGGAGGCAGAACATATAGGCAAGTGTATGCAGGACGTTCGTTCAAGAGACTGCAATATCGTAAGTAACATATTCATGACTGGGAGTATAGAAAATGCAAAAAGCGTTACACAGGGTGGTGCATCAAAATATACTGCTGTAGGACTTTTGATTGGTATTACAACTGTAATCGACTCTTTGAGCATAGTAAAACAATTTGTTTATGACGATAAAAATGTGACAATAAAACAACTCATTGAAGCTATTTCAAGTAATTGGGAGGGTTATGAGGATTTGCATTCGCAAATACTTAAAATCGGACACTTTTTCGGTAATGATGACGAATGTTCAAACGGAGTGGCAAGGCGTTTTACCAATGCATTGGTTGAATGGAACAACGATAAAAACTACCTGAGAAAAAAATGGGTTTTCGGAAATCTCATAGGCTATAATGAGCATCATAAATTCTTTGGTGATCATACAGGTGCAACACCTGACGGAAGATACTGCGGCGATATGATTAGCTTCGGCTTAGGTCAAAACAACGGAAAAGACAGAGAGGGACTTACAGCACTCTTAAACTCTGTTGCAAAATGCGATCCCAATGCAGTACTTACCGGTCCGAGCGTTACAAATATAATGCTGGATGAACAACTGATACGAAACGAGGTCTCTTTTGAAAAGCTTGTATATTTATTTGAAACATACTTTAAAATGGGCGGAACACATTTTCAGCTGAGCTATGTATCTATAGATGATTTGAAAAATGCACAGATAACACCCGATAAGTATCGTAATCTGCGTGTGCGTGTATCGGGATTTTCGGATTATTTTGTTCTGCTGAACAAAGGATTGCAAGATGAAATTATTACGAGGACAACACATAATGATTGACGCTAAGATTTTTGATATACAACGAGCTTCTTTTGTTGATGGACCGGGAATACGAACTACCGTATTTTTCAAAGGGTGTAATCTGCGCTGCAAATGGTGTCATAACCCGGAAAGCCAATCATTGGAAACTGAAATGATGTTTTATGGAGAAAAGTGTATTTTCTGCGGAAAATGCACCCGGATATGTCCTGCCGAAGCAAGAAAAATATGCGGAGAATCTATGCCATGTAAGGATATTTTAAAAGAAATTTTAAAGGACAAAGATTATTATATATCCTCCGGAGGGGGCGTTACTTTCTCCGGAGGTGAATGTATGCTGCAAATAGATTCTCTGCTGCAAATTCTAAAATATTGCAGCAAATATGGCATTAATACCGCAGTAGATACTGCCGGTAATGTCGACTGGGAATATTTTGAAAAAATTATACCATACACGAATATGTTTTTGTATGATATAAAGTGCATTACACCCCGACTACATAAAGATAATTGCGGTGTTTCAAATGAAACCATACTTGAAAATCTGCGGAAACTCTCATATGCGAAAAATATACGTATAATTATTCGTATTCCGATAATCGGGGGATTTAATGACAATTTTGAGGAAATGAAAAAAATTGTCGAATTTTTGAGCACTATCAGATACGAATATGTTGAATTGCTACCATATCATAATATGGGCGAACATAAATATTTATCTCTTGGAAGAACGACAGAGCGTTTCTACACACCATTAGATGCGGATATGCGGCTTTTTCGGGAATTGTTTGAGCCTAATATTATATGAATGGCAGGAACGTTCTGCCGCAAACGTGATTTTTAGTGTAAAAATATATAGTGGAGGACAATATAAAAAATAATGAGTTTATAATAGGATATAATTATTGGTCATAAAATGCCGGTACAGAAATGCGGGTAAATTGGGACGAAAATGCCATCAGGGGTGATTTGAAGATATTATCCGAATTAACGAAATTCTTTTTAAGTGTCGGACAATGTATATTTTACTTGAGAAAAGCCAAACAGAAATTTATAGTTTTTGTTTGGATGCAGTCCTTTCGGGCGAGCTTTGCCGAATTGCAAAGGCAGATGCTGACAACTTTGTGCTCGGCGGTAAACGTACTTTGCGTATTCCCGAAAGTCTTTTATTAAAAAAATACTTAAAAAAACAACAGTTTGTCTTGATGACAGAGTGTGCAACAATGCAGCACCACACGGTGCGGATGAAATATATGAAAGCAAGTTATAAATTTATATTAAGGAGTTTACTGCTATGGAAAAATTGTATAACAACATTATTATGTCGGAGACTCATGGAATAGTTGATGCACAAAACATTCCTTATCTGAAAAATCCACCGGAGGTTATTGATATATCGATTGGACGTCAGCTTTTTGTCGATGATTTTCTAATTGAGAAAACAGATCTTATACCTGAATATCATAAGGCAAAAAAATTTGAGGGAAACCCGATACTGCGTCCCGAAACCAAGTGGGAAACCGACGGCGCGCCCGTAGCCTGCCCAAAAAGCGGAGGTGTATGGTTTGATAAAGAAGACAAAAAGTTTAAAATGTGGTACGAAGCTACATGGCTAAAAAATATGTGCTACGCCGAGTCAGAGGATGGGATAAACTGGGTGCGCCCAAAACTTAACGATGACGGGACGAACATTATACTTAAATATGATGGCTTTGAATTTGAAAATATCAAGGGCAACGACATCAATTATCTGCGCCCCGACTCCACGACCGTATTTATAGATTATGACTGCCCTAAGGATGAAAAATATAAGCTGTTTCTCAGAAATCCTGGCGACGATATGCCGGGAATCGTTGCGGTAAGTGCTGACGGAATAAGATTCAGAGATTTTAGACTCACCGAGGATATAGGCGACCGCAGCACTGTGTTCTATAACCCATTCAGAAAAAAGTGGGTATATAGTATTCGTACGTGGTGGAAAGGCAGAACACGTAATTATCGCGAGTGTGACAATTATTTGAATGGAGCAAAATGGTCAGAAAGTGAATATTCCGAGTGGCTGTGTAGTGACAGTCTTGATGCGCCTAATCCATATATAGGAATGCAACCACAACTTTACAACGTTGACTGCGTGGGTTATGAAAGCATAATGCTCGGCATGTTCCAGATTTTTTATGGACCTGAAAATGATGTGAGCGATGCAAATGGTGTACCTAAAATTACAGAACTTATGCCGATGTATAGCCGTGACGGCTATCACTTTTCCCGCCCATGCCGCGATAGCATTATAAATGCGTCGATGTATGACGGGGCATGGGACAGAGGCTATATACAGTCTGTCGGTGGCGTTCTTATAATTCACGGAGATGAGCTTTGGATGTATTATATCGGTTTTGCAGGAGATAAAAATTACAAGGGAATTTCATGGCTCATAAATGGTATGTACAGAAACGGCGCGACAGGCATTGCAAAGTTGCGGCGCGACGGCTTTGTTTCAATGAACGGAAACGGTACACTAATAACAAGGCAAATGACATTTGAAGGCAAGGAATCATTTTTCATAAATGCGATTGGCGAGATTTCGGTTGAAATTTTGTCTGAAGACGGAAATGTCCTTGCAAAATCAAATAAATTTAATGGAGATAGCACAAAGGAGTTTTTATCGTTTGAGAATTTTGATATTAAATCGCTTAATAATAAGGTTTTCAGGCTGAAATTCAGTGTTTCAGGCAAATTGTTTTCATTTGGATTTGCTGACAAAAACGGTAATGCTGGCGGTGCCGATGCAGCGGGCGAGGTTGATTCGTAGACAGATTGAAAATATACTAAACAGAAAATAACAGCAATGATAAAAAGGTATATAGAAGCATATGATTTTGAAAATGTGAGTTTTAAAGATAATTCGATTTCAGTTATCCTGACGGCAGATTTGTGGTAAGGCTCGGACAGCGTGAGCAGCTATGAGGAGGGCGAAGGCTACTTTCAAAAGACGGACGAAAACGGCTGCGCGCCGAAAGGCAGCAGAGCATCGACAGCGTGGTGAAAATTTTGAATCTGGCAAGGCTTGCCGGACTTTTTGAATAAAGGAATTGAATGGTTATGCGTAGAAAATATTACAGCTACAGCGATATGCCCGAGTCGGTCAAAAAAATCTTTACAAATAATAGGCTTTGGCATATTATAATATTAAATGAATAAGAGGGAGTAGCTGATGGAAAAATCCGCGACAACGGCGTTACTATACCATAAGCGTTTTGTGGCGCGAATTAAAACTGAATAAAATCTTAAATGTAATGAATAAGGTAGTGTAAAGTAGCATATGAAAAATGAAGTATGCGAAAACCTGTCGTCACCCTTGACAGTTTAGGAAAAACAATGCTTAAAATACCATGCCGACGGGGAGAAACTCAAGAACAAATTGAATTTTACCATCGGCAAAAACAGTGTAGCATTGTTTTACCACACTGTAAAGGGCAAGCAAAATCAAAGATTTTGTGACTGCATTTGCCTCGGGTTTAAAATCTAAGAACAAATTATGTATTAGTTTGCTGCGATTGAATATGTGCAACGGTTTTCTGACCGAGATAAATAAGCAGCTGCCATTTGCCGGGCATAGTATCGGTACTTTCAAGCATATCAACCTTGTTAAGTATTTGATAATTGTTGAACTTATGCGGTCTTAGAAAGTTGTAATAGCACACCCAAAGAGCAGCGGCATAGTTCGAGCCATCAAAGTTATCATAACCGCAGGTACATCGGTAAGAAGCTTTAAAAGTTCGATTAAGCCTTTCAACCATTTGTTTAAATGGTCTGAATTCCTCTGAAACTGCATCATCATTGGTTAATCCGATTACTTGAGTAATATCAAGATTAAGAGGGTCATCCTTGTTTAAGGCAAACTGTTGAGCGGCTAATGGATAAGCCGGATATCCGTTAGCGATAAACTTAAAAGTTTTTGGGAGCTTTACAATATTCTTAAAAGCCATACGCATAGCTAAAATGCAAGGTCCGACGCCGCGGTTATCGGAAACTCTGTAACCGATAATTGAGCGGGAAACCGCGTCCATAATGAGCCATAGATAACCTTTAATACCTTTGACTTTTATGTAAGTTTCATCAGCGACAAATGTGTCGGATTGGGGATAATTAAAGTTATCCGTAAAAGGCTTGACAAGCAATGCGGCGGTTTTGGCATAGTTTGCAACCATGGTATGAGATATACGGATATTGTGAATATCACGCGAAGCCTGAGCGGTTTTTCTTAAAGATAGACCGAGATTGACATGATATGTAAGACACAAACCCGTAATATGAGCACTTTGTTTTCTAAACCGCAGAGAAGACACATGCTTGGAAAATGAATTAATGTCCATTTTAAAAAAGTAAATGTTGAATTCTATGTATAGGTAATGGAGCTTGTTTGTAGTGTTAGCAACTCAA
>CAKSGG010000137.1 GCA_934454215.1 uncultured Clostridia bacterium | reverse complement strand
ATTTATATTGTTATTCCTCCGCTAGGTGAAAAAATCCGCTAGGTTAAATTTTATAAAATATGTCCGCTAGGTTAAATTTTATAAAAAAAGGAGGGATAAATATGAAAAATATAATTAATTTCGCAATTAATTTCGCAATTAATTTTTTTTCTAAAAAATTAGTGCTTGATGCAATGGTATTAGCACTTTTAGTATACATACAAAAAATAAAATAAATGATAATATAAAAATAAATTAAATATATAAAGGGACTATTTTATAGTCCCTTTTTTATTTTGTATATAAAATGGTCATCAAGTTCGTAATACGTTCGTTTTATGAACTGTTCATATGGACACAAAAAAACGTATAAAAATACTGATTTTTAGCATTAAAATAGTTCGTAAAAATTTATTGATTTCATTGATGTTTTACGAACTATTATGTATAATAATAGTATAGGAATAGGGTAGAGGAGAAAAACAAAAATGAAATATGGATATGCTAGAATCAGTACAGGGAAACAAAAAGAAGATAGACAAATAGAAGAATTAAAAAAATATGATTTAGAAAAAATATATACGGATACGATGACAGGAAGCACATTTAACAGACCTAATTTTGATATATTGATGAATGATGTATTAAGAAAAGGCGACGAACTGTATATAAAAGAAACAGATCGATTAGGAAGAAATAAAACTCAAACATTAGAAGTGTTAAGACAATTAAAAGAAAAAGGTGTAATAGTTAGAATACTAGAAATACCTACAACACTAGCAACTGTAAATGATGACAACCCACAAAATAAATTAATGCTAGAAATGGTTAATAATATGCTAATAGAAATGTATACCACTTTTGCTCAAGTAGAACTTGAAAAGATTAAGACAAGAACAAAAGAAGCATTAAAAGTTAAAAAAGAGCGAGGAGAAAAGCTAGGTAGACCATGTATAGAATATCCAAGTAACTGGAATAAAGTATATAAACAATATAAAAATAAAGCAATAACAGGAGTACAAGCTATGCAACTGTTAGGATTGAAAAAAACATCATTTTATAAATTAGTAAAACAATATGAAGGAAGATAAATAAAAAATAGGAGCTTATGTTCCTATTTTTTTATATTAAATTATTTTATGTAATGATATAGTTTAATATGAAATAACATAATATAACATATTTAGAAAAAATAATATAAAGATTAAGAAGGAATTAAAAAGAATTATAAGAAGCTTTAAGTGATTAATTAATAAGATAATTATAATCTATCTATTAGAATGGTAGTTCATTAATTAGAAGCACACAAAGAAAAACCACTCTATTTATTGTCAGATGAGTGGTTTTTTTAATTACTTTTAATTTTGATCAGAACTATCACTCTACGACGAAAATAGATTATAGTTCTTTTTTTATTAATACAAATTAAATTTATTTTTTTCTTAATAATTCTTTTTCTATTTTTAGTACATCAGTAAAAACTATATTCGTATATCCTTTTCTTATTAACGCTAAAACTTTTTTTGTTTTTGTTTTTAATTCATGTTCTAAAACTCTGTCTACTTTTACTGGTGTTGAATTACTTTTATATTCATTTTTTATATACGAAGAATTTACTGGACATATATTTTGTATTAGAAAAGCTTTTTCACTACCTAAAACATTCCCAAAAATAATAGTATCACATCTTTTTCCATTTGAAGTTTTTTTAGTATAAATAGATTTATATTTAGATACTTTAGATGAAATTGGTATCATCCAATATAGACCTGTAGAATTATCTTTAAAAGCATAAAAACAAGGTCTATCATGAACTTGTCCGTTTTTAGATAATTTGTTTTTTAAAGTCTTATCTTCTTTAAAATCTTCATAATATTCGTCTCTTAAAAAATAAAAGTGTCCTTCATTCATTAAAATATCTCCCTAATAAGTAAAATAGTCCTACTTAGAAAGTAGGACTTTATAATCATTTGAACCCGACCTTTTATTAGTCGTGTATCGGGTAACGACAAACATTTGAACTCGAGCTTTTATTAGTCGTGTCTCGAGTAACGACAAGTAAAATAAATATTATATTAATATAATTATATGATTTTTTATCAAAAAATGCAATAGAATAAATAATTTTTTATTTATTAATAGAGTACTTAGACTTAGCTAATTATTCTCCAATTTGAAAAAAATATATTATTGCGATGCTAATGACTATATGGAAAACCAAAAATATAAAAATTTTTTGAGGTACCTACTTCAAGTATATATGTTAATTATCTAGGAATTATAGCCCCAGGGGAGTTAAGCTATAGACAAGTAAAAAATCTATACAAAATTACTGATCAGTCTTTCGTTTTGAAAAAATACAGTAAAACTTGTATAGATTTTTCTTTGTTCGTAGTTATGTATTGAAATTAGCTTCTATTTTAGCTTCTAATGAATTTTAATTAATAATGTGATAAAAGTTAAGCATAAATATATATACTTGATTATAATAGCTTATATGAGCCTTATTTGAGTTTTAACGAAGGATTAACAGAGTTACGTTCTTTCTTAAACATTTGATAAGCTAGATTTGATTGATTTGAATTAATATAAGACTTTGCTTTGATATAGTCATTGTATGAATTCATGTATTGATTAGCTAAATCATAATTATAGTTATGTTGATTGTTGGGATTGTAATTAAATGCGCCACCTGTTTCATGTACTGAATTTGATTGTGCAGCTTCTTTTACTAATGACATAGGAGTATTATATATTGATGTAATAGTATTATTAAATTCATCTGATAATCTATTAGATACTTTGTTTATTGCTTGATTAGAAGCTAATGAAACACTATTTTTGACAACTGATTTAGTAGTATCTTTTATTGCTTGTTTAAACGAACCAGAGCCTAGTGTATTGCTTAATAGAGTTCTGACATTTCTTGAATTGATTACTGACATATAATATCACCTTCCTTTAATTCTTGTATATCGTTTATATATGTATATCCTTTGTCATTGTCTTTTGTTATAGAAACATGATATAAAGCTCCATTTTTTTCAAGTTGAGTATATAGATCTGTTATTGATGAAGTAAATGTATCTTCTAGTTTATTGAGTTCTTTATGTAGCTTTTGAAATGTTTTAAAGTCTTGTGCTCCAAAATCTAATGCTTTTGATGTGTATGTTATCATTGTGTATCATCTTCTTTCTTTGTGTTGAATTTAATAAAATAAAGATATATATTATCCCTGGGGGTATAATGGTCATTTTTTTGATGTGTAAAAGTTTGAAAACCATTGACAGAACTGTATTAGAAGCCTGTTTTTAAGGTAGTAAGAAAAGGTATACTATTTTATAAAGAATTTAACCTTAAATTCTTTATATTTATCTAAGTTCCCTTTAAGACTATCCGACATGATTTCATTTACTATTTTTTTATATTTTGAATAGTTTTTGCTTTTTTGAGCATCAGTTTTTATTATATCTAATACTTGATTCATATCGAATATAACACTATCTTTACTATTTGCCTTATGAGTAAATTCTTTTATATAGCCTTTTTTATTCTGTTTCTTTACGTTACGATACATTTTAATCAGTTTCTTATTAGATTCGTTAATATAAGCTTCTATAGGTTTAAATACATCTGTTTTTACTGATTCATTTAAGAAGCTTCTTAATGTGTCCATTGTAAGATCAAAAGGACTTGTTGTTCCTAACTTATCTTTTATTTTGTCATAGCCTTTTAAAGTATATTCTAATCTCATACAGTTACTATCGATCTGAATTTTGAAAGCATCATAGACTTGTTTAGTTTTATTATAGAATTTAAGTTCCATAACCTTAGAATACACTTTATGTGTACCATATTTTAAATGTTTTTCAATTGGGCTATAACAAGGGTAAACTTTTTGATTTCTCTTTAATCGAATAGCTTCAAATAATAGTTTATATTCTTCAAATTCGTATTCCATAAATTCAGTTATATTTATTTCAATCTCATGAAAGCGACAATCTTGTAAATATATATAGATGCCATATCTGTCTTTTAAATAGTCTTTTATATTATTTATCTTGTCTATATATTCTGAAACAGAGAGAGGGTTAACATTGTTTCGGGTATTTTCTTTTGTATTAATAGTAATGTCAAGTGAAGTATAATAAATCTTTGAACCTCTATCTTTTTTATAGTCTAGTCTAAAGTCATTAAATAAATAATTATCTTTTATATAAATTCTGTCTAGTTGAATGGTTTTATTTGATCCGTATTCTTTAACAGAGTAACCATTATCTGAAGCTAAATTGAACATGATTTTTGGATTGAATTTAAGAACATTTAAATCGATAGCTTCAACTTTTATGTTTCTTAATTCTGTTTTATCTATACCAAACATTTTATACCTCCAAGCCTAGAAGTTTCATAATATCGTTTTGATTTAAATTATAAAGATTTATTAAACAAATTAAATCTTGCGTATTAAATTTAGCTTTTTTATATACTTTTACTCTATAATAGCTTTCGTAATCTTTGCCCAAAACTTTGGAAACATATTTTCTACTGTATCCGTGTTCAGTTCTTAAACGTTCTAAGAACTCTATATCTATATCTTTTTTTGTCATTGTGTTTTGCTCCTTTTTGTTTTTCTTATTAATATATTACTTGTTTTAGTAAATTATTTACTACTAAAATAAAATACCTAGTAGATAAAATATAAAAAACAATATATATATGCTGATATTTCTATATAAGAAAAACATGATATAATTATTGCAATTACTAGATTAGAAAAGAATTTATATATTTATTGTTCTTCTCTTATTAATAAAAGATGACGAGAGAAGAATAGCACATTGAAGTGCGAACAGAAATACAACACATATGCTTTAATACGAAGGACATAAATCGAAGGGGTACAATACTTTCGGAAGGGGGATTAATAAGTTATGAAACAATATGAAACTTATGTAAATGAAGAAACAGGTGAGAAAGTAGATATAGAAAAGAGAGTGATAAATAGGAGGGGGTTTATGATAACTTATTTAGATTATTTGATTAAATTAATCGAAGCAACTGGAAGCAAAAAAGCAGAAGTTATAAAATTTATTTTAAGAAGAATGAGCAAATCAGAAAATGTACTGATCATTACAGAAGATGAAATAGTAAAGAAAACTAAAGTAAGCAAATACACAGTATGCGAAACGTTGAAAATACTAGAAGAGAAGAATATAATCAGAAGAAGAAAAGGGGCTATTATGCTTAATCCTATGATATTGCATCGAGGAAATGAAGCTAAACAAAATGAGCTATACAGAAAGTATTTAGAATTTAAAATTGAAAATATTGAAAAAATAGATTGAAATTTATACAAATATAATTTACACTTGAATTAGAAAAAATTGCATAAAAAAAGAATTACAAGTTTTCCTTTAGGTCGGCAAACCTTAGGAAATTAAACCAACTATTCGCCCTAGTTAGTAACAAGTAATCCTTCCACTTATAAATAATCAGTCGGCAAACTGATTAAATATAAGCAATTTATTAATTTATAACATTAGTATAAATGATAGATTAATAAATTTCAAGAAGATTATTTAAGATGAATGTACAAGCTATCCGAAAGTTGGATAGCTTTTTTTAATGCTGCAAAGTGGGACAAGCCATAAAACCACTATAAACAAGAGGAAAGGTGAGTTGAGCCAACGCATAAAGTCAACAGATGCAAGAAGGATTATTTTCTACTTTACACCGTTTGAACTTGCATTGCTAGGTGATGTCGACCATGAAAGGACTGGAGGAAATCAAGTATTTTATAGTGATATAAAATAGTAATATTTCTTATCTCATGATGGAGTTATTGAGGGCTTGGACCAATGTAAAAGAAATATCCTGTATTACAGGTAAACTAAAGTAGAGTTATACGGAATACTCAGTGAAAAAGAGCAGAGAGTATAATAGTTTATATCTATCAATCATTGACTATTTTTAGTCATTGGTTGCATAGGTATAACTGTTTCCAAAAGCCTAGTTCCCCTAAGCAGAATACTTTAAAAACAAGTTAAATTCAACAAAGATAAGTTAAATTCAACATAACTGGAAACAGTTATATAATATAGGAAGATTAATAAATAAAGAATTTATAACAAGAAAAAAAGATGTAAAAAGGTGCTATAATTATATTTATAGAAATTAGGAGGATGAATAATGGGGGCTAATTTGACTAATATAAATGAAACAAGTGATATTGTAGTAGAAAATCAAGAAAATACAGCAGTTCGTGTTGATGAACAAAGTATATTCAAAGTAGATTTTAGTACTTCTGACATTACTGGGGCAGGTGCGGTTTCTAAAACAATAGAGAAACTGATAGAGCCAATATTGATGAAAAAAAGACGAAAAGAATTTGAAAGAACTTTAAATATGATTGATAGATATAAACAAAATGGACAACTTACTTCTGATATGAGCTATTCCATAAATGGAATAGAAAACAAATTAATAATAGAGGATAGAGCTATAAGATCATTAGTTGTAGAGGAAATAAATAAACAAGAAAATATAGAATCAATAGCTCGTAAATGTTTAGGTTATATAGATAAAGATCTCATACAAGAAGAAGAGATTGATGATGATTGGTTATATACATTTCGTGATAGTGTAAAAAATATATCATCGGAAGAATTACAAGCTATATGGGCTAAACTGTTAGCCAATGAAATACAGTCACCTTCATCATATTCTTTAAGAACATTGAATACTCTTAAAAATATGAGTAGTTCTGAAGCAGAAAAGTTTAAACAATTTGTAAAATTAACAGTTGAAGATAGGGTTAATTTGAAGAGAATTGTTACTAATGATCTTGACATTCTAGGTAAATATGGAATTGAATATTTGGATATAAAATTACTTGAAGAAATTGGTTTAATTCAGGAGGGGTTAACAGTAAATTTACCACCTAAAGGGTATGCATATTTTTTTATAGATAATAATAGATTATTAAATATAGCTAATAATACTGAAAATGATGGGAATTTTGGTATTTATAATACTACATTAGTAGGTACAGAATTAGCTAGTATAGTTATGGGATTAGATAATTCTGTAAATTTAAATTGTATTAAAGAATTTATGAGAAAAATTTTTGAAGATAATGGATGGAATGTTGAAATAGATGGCAATTATAGTACTAGAGGATAATACTTTAATATGTACATACTAAAAAATTTATATAATAAACTTAAGATTTATGAGATTTGAGAAAATTACTTGATTATTATGATATGCTTATAGTAATCAAGTGAGGTGATAGAATGTTAAATATTAATGAAATAAATAATATGTTAGAGCAAGGTAAGTCAGTTAAAGATATTAGATTATCTTTAAGTATAGGAGAAAAGAGTTTCCAAAAACAAATAAAAGAATTAGGTTATAAATATAATCAGAAAATAAAACAATATGAAAAGATAGAAGCTAAATTAACTAACTTAAAAGATAAAAATTATTATAGTAATACAGGAGTAATCAATCAAACTGATGTTTTAGCAGATATAGATATAAAAAAAGTAGTTGACTTGGTAAAACATTATGACATGATAAAAGAGCTTCTGAAGTGGTTTAAAAATAAAGAGTATGAGAATAGTATTATCGAAGTGATCCAAGACAATAGAATTGAAATAGATTTAGAGACAGAAGAAACAAAGAGAACTACAATTTTAATTAATAAAAAAATATATGATGATTTTAATGTGTTTTGTCAAAGACATAAAGAATATGATAAAAAAGACTTATTAAGTATGGCATTAAAAGAATATATACAAAAGCATAATTAACTAAAAACTAAAAATTTGGAAAAATAATATGACAAAATCTTATTATTTTGTTATATTATTTATAGTAAGATTATGAATAAAAGGAGGGGTATAATGAGTAAAAAACCAGATTATTCATACAATAATAAAGATGGCAAAAGAGTGACAGGAAGTGCAGCATTTTTACATCATGTTTATTCTGAAAAAGGTGGGATTCAAGAGTATAATGATTCTATTGGAAAAGAATATATAGAAGAATTTATCAAATATAGAAGTGATAAACTCCAAGAAGATATTGAAAAGAAAGCTAAGAAAAATAGATTTAAAATAATTTAGATAAAATAAAAAAAGTGCCCTTACTGGCACTTTTTTTTATAAACAAATGGTTAAAACATTTGTTTATAAAATAGAAGAAGAATTGGTTTATGTAGTTGCTTGTTTAAGTTGAGATATGATATTATATAAGATATATTTAATTTATTTAATTTATTTTATTTTTTTAAAAGCTTATAACAATTTATATTGTTATTCCTCCGCTAGGTGAAAAAATCCGCTAGGTTAAATTTTATAAAATATGTCCGCTAGGTTAAAT
>CAKSGG010000136.1 GCA_934454215.1 uncultured Clostridia bacterium | reverse complement strand
CAAACTTCAACATATCAATGCCCCATAGTTTTTTCATAGTAACAAGAAGATTAAAATTCAAATTATTCTCTGAACAATATTCCTTGATTTCACTTTCCAACAATACATTTAAATCCAAAGTTTTCATGTCAATATATTCCTTTATACTCTGTATAATTGCACACCTTTTTTTAAGCTGCAAGGAGCAATCAACACTGTTGTGCTTTGCGCTGTGTCTGACGGATTATTAAATCGTGTCATACCGACAGATAATACATTATACATATTGCCATCGTTATCTTTTAGTTTACTTCCATTTTTTATATCCTCGCATTTTCCGCACAGAGTTACAGAAATTTTATCGCCTATTTTATAAACGTCAATTACTTGTAACATTATTAATTACCTCCTTTTATATTATATAATTCTTCTTTGTAAAATGCCAGCGCCTTTTGAGTTTGTTCAATTTCTTTATCTGTTAATTTATACGCATGACTGTATTTTAATAGTTTTTCCTGTGCGTCAATCTCACAACGAATTCTGCTCACATAGCTTCCGTCATTTTCTCCGTTTTTATACTGTGTGGCATGTATTAATTCTTCAAAAACACTTGCTCGACCGGGGTTACTTTTTAATAATATCGTGCGAGCATCATATGTAATCGCTTCAGCTTGCTTGCTGTCCAAATACTCATCTGTTTCCGGATTTCTCTGTATTATACCTCCACGGCGTTTAAAAGCCTTTTCTATTTTATGAAGTTGCTTTTTGGGCATTGGGGCAACATACTTCTCTTTTGCTTTTCGGAACATTTCTTCACTTCCTACTCTTATTATACCACTTTTACCGGAATTGTCAACACCGGATTTCACCTTATATGTTCTCATTCGGTCGAGGCGCGGTTCCAAGCCCTTCACATTCTTGCACATGTCATCATATTTTTCGCGGTATGCTTTTACCCTGTCGCGGCTGTCCTGTGCCTTGCGTTTCATTCCGACAGCGTCAAACATATCGGCTTTCTGCTGTTCATTTCTCACGCCGCGTTCAAATCTGCGCTGTGTCTGTTTCCATTCATACAATGTCTTTTCTCTGCCGTCATATTCAATCAACTCGGTAGTTTCCCTGTGCATCTGTTCAAGCTCTTCCCTTGAATATCTCGGTCTTGATACGCCAAGTATAACATCGGTTTCAAAATGCAGACAGCCGTAATCATGAAGTCTGTCGAGTGCCTCTGCACCGTCCTCGTATACAACGCCGTCAATGACTTTTCTGCCGCTGTATGAATACATTTTCCCCTGCATAAATTCATGTGACGGTCTGCACCCCGGGTGTGCGTCCACTTCAAAGCCGTCGCAGCCCAATTCCTGACCGATATGTTCATTATAGCTCTGCGCTGCTTGCTTTGCGCCATATAGTATATTCTGACGCACCATAGCCGACAACGAACGGTTTACACCGCTTCCGTATGTAACTTTAACGCCGCTTGCACCCAGCCGTTCAACAGTTTTTGCCATAGCCGTATTGAAATCAGTGGTTCCCAAGGAAACGGCAGTCACTGCTTCATCTATTGCGTCTTGAAACGCGCCTTTAAGCGGCGTACTGCCAATCACGTTGCCGTACGCATCATATTTATCAAAGCAAAGCGCCTTTGTACGGCTCAGATTTATCATTTCCCCCGATGTTTCCTTTGCCCAATTGTGTACAAGCTGCTGCGCGAATTCATTTTCCGTGAATGACACAAAGCGCATGCCCTTAAAATCATATAAAGGCTTATATGTATTTACACCGTCCGTCATAACCTGTGTATATATTTTTTCAATATCTGCTATGTTCATTTCGGTGACTTCCGCAAGTTTTTTTGTGATTGCGTCCATATCGCCCGTGATGTCGGCTATATTTTTAAGCGCCTGTTGGTCCGCTGCGGACAATTGCCCCGTTGCCTTTATCCTCTTTGCAACGGTTTCAAGCGTATAATTGTTGAAATACTCACAGCGGTCATATATTTTCTGTGCATACTCTTCTAATTTTTCGGGATTGTACATATACGTTACCGCCTTTATACGTTCAGCATGTCCTCAATACTGCTTTGCAGACCGTTTGCCTTTGCGGCAGTTATTTCCGCAAGCTTTTCATCAATCTGTTCGTCCGTAAACGTCGGAAACCAATATTTTATCAAATCACGCTGCGACTGTCCGCCGCTTTCCATCATTGTTATATTGTTCTGCAAGGTCTGCTGTTCATCTTCATAGATGTCTTTCCATGTTTCGTCATACTCCCACAAATCGTCGCGTATACCGTAGTAAAGCGCGTCGGCTTTCAGCGTTTCGATATTGCCCTTTGAAACGGCGGCTCTGATATTGTTTTCCAGCGCCATATTATTGAGATTGCTGCTTTTTATTTCCGTAGCTGTTGCACCGTGCGTTGTGCGCTCATGAGTTATTAATTCCTGTACGCCCATTATAGACTGATAGAATTCAAGCTGAAGCGTCAAAAGCCCGAAGTATGCGCTTGAACGAATTTCCGGCGAGACATAATCAAGCGGTTTTGTTGCCGTTTTACCGTCTTTCAAAAGCTGTTTCATGGGGTAGATATATTCGTCCATGACATACGCATTTAACGGATTTCCGTCCTTGTCCACATCTTTCACGATACTCCAGTCCGGGAAAAGTTTTGTCCCTGTTGCCTTGTATTCAAGACGTATCATATCAAGCGTGTTTTGTATTTCTTTCTCGATTTTTTGACAGCCGCGATTTAATGCCTTTCCGTACGTATCATCAGATAAACATAAAACAGGTGATTTGTACCGCCCAAATCCTATATGATTGGCACCCGGAATTACAATTTGTTTGCGTTTTTTTGCACCCGTATCATCAAACATATACAGGTAACTTTCCCATTCGGGAATGTCGGTGTCAATTTCCTGCGCAAATTCGTCCGCGGCAAAAAATTGTATGGTCAGCGTGCCGTTTTCGTCCAGTGTATGACGGCGGCACAGCAAATATGTTTTGTCATTGCGTTTCGTGACGTTCCATATCATAAAGCAATCGGTTATATGGTCGCCGTTTTTTGCCGTTATGCATATTTCACTGCCGGACATAAAATGATGTATTCCGCACTCTTTGTCAATCAGTATTGCCCAGCACTCGGATTTGTTATCGACAGCTTCGCTGCCGCCAAGCATGTAACCGCCTATTTTATATATGTTTTCCTCAAGATTTTTTACTGCTTTTTTGAGCGGTTCCGCCTGCGCACTGTCTGATACAACATTGAATTTGCAATCCATAAACGTTCTGTTCAACACGCATTTTAACACCATAAGAAAAAAATTGATTTTGCCGGTATCCGTTACGCGCATTTCATCGGCTGTACTGCCGCCGGCTTTGTTGAGCAGCTGATTTATTTTGTTGTTGATTTTTTGCAGTAAGTTATACCAAAAAATATTAAAATTCTTTTTCAAAAGTTCACCGCCTTATCTTTCATTTAATAAATATATCCATTCGCTTGCCACAGAATATGTCAGGCTGTCCCATGTATCAATCTGCATGCTGCCGTCATCTAAAACAATCGGCTTTTCGGATTTCGGGTCATATATCAGATTTTGCAATTCGTCCTTTAAATCATCACATTCGCCGCTGACAATCTTAAATCTGCCTTGCGCCATAAGTTTGGAAAACAGGCGTGTGCGGTCATCAAGCGGCGGCTTGTATGTTTTATCAAATATGTACCGCTTTTTATTCAGCGTGTTTATAATAACGTCCGAATGGTCGCAGTTTACATATGATACTTTGACATTGTAATCATTTTCAACAGCGTCTATAAAATCAAATACAAACCTGTCCACTTCCTCCATAGGCAAATCCTGTGCCTGCTTCTTTTGACTTCTGATAACATAAATAATATTATCATATCCCTGTGCCGTGCATGTCATTGCATATGCGGAGCCGTTACCGCCGATGTCAAATCCTGTACATACCCATTTGAAATGCTGCGGCAGTGCGTCCCTTTGTACAATGTAACTGTCCGTATTCTCTGCAAAGTCGCGGAATACGATTCCCTCCGCCGTCTTTCGCAGTCCTTTTATATCACGGTCATACCAAACCGTACCTTTTTCATATGTGGTCAGTATTTTTTTCAGTTTGTCATCAGATATACTCAAGTTGTCAGCTATTGTAAAGTGTCCGTAATTGTATCCGTAATTACTGTTTTTGATTTGTGCTTTCTCATGAAAATCAAGTATTTCGGAATAATACCAATGTGTGGGCGGTTTCGGGTTGAGGTCATGGAATATTTTACGGTCATTTGACGATATTGTTCTGTCGAATACTTCTTTTATGAAACTTTCGGCGCACTCGTTCGCCTCCGTAATATATGCAGTACCGTAGGTATTTCCTTTTATGTATTTCTCATCGCCGTTTTTGCCGCCTCCTGCTATGAGGATAATTTTCTCACCGTTTACCGTATTTACATACACGCAGTTCTTATCTTTAAATTTTCCCTCGCGGCATCGTCCATCAAAATAATTCAAAAGCCCGAATCCGTCACAGTCAAGAATATTAATGCTTGCGGTTGATTGACTTACTCCGGCGATTAAATGCAGCCTATCCGGGTGCATTTCAAGGGTCAGACAATAAGCAAGCGTGTTGAGTACGTTTTTACCTCCACGCTTTCCGCCCTCGGCAACATTAAACCAACTGAATTGAACACATCTTAAATATGCCTTTTGATTTTCGGAAAGCGGTGCAATATCATTCAAAATCCTCAACCTTTCTTTCCGTTGCCGGACGTGCTATTATGTCTGTCAGGTGTTCAATGTTATTTTTAATTTTGTCAAGTTTGTCTTCACTTTCCGGCTGACGGTATCCGCACATGTCTGCATAAAGCTCAATTGCCTTTAGGACTTCATTTCCTTTAAAAGCCACATCATCGGTATTAATAATATCTTCAAGCTTGTCAAGAAGTTTCTTTCTCGTCAAACCTGCGGCTTTTGAATTTTCCTCCGCCAACTCTCTTAGCCTTGCCGAAACCTTGGTGTCCTTTTCAAGGTTGCACGCCTTGCTGTCTATTGTTTCCGGTTTCCATTTCCTACTGCTCGGATAGGCTTCAAGATATGCTTGACGCTGACTTTTTCCGCCTGACCTCGCCTGACAATATTTTTCTTTTTTTACATCAAGAATATCTTTCACCCTCTTTCTATGCCGATACAGTCCCACCCACAACTGTTTAAACTCAGCCGGCATTATTATTCCCACTCGAACCTGTCGCAACAGAAAAACGCCCGATTCTCTTACCGGACGCCTTCTGCATGTCAATATGTTAATTCACAAAAGGAGTATGCCTATACTCTTTCCATTATAAATTATATCATAGGAAATCGTGACAAACGTGACAAGTTTTATTTTTTTAAATATCTTGATACAGTCTGTTTCACGCTTTCCTCTGTGTTACCGCCGCCTATCATATGCGCAACCTTTGTCCATGACGGTCTGAATGCACCGTCTATGTATCGCATAGTAAATATTCGCCGCGTTAGGCTGTCATCTATACTGTATATAAAAGCTTCTATCTTTCCCTTACGTTGCAGACAATCATGTAGCCGGCGCATTAATATAGCATTTTCCCTGTTTCCTTGTACTCCGTCCACGCTCATCACATGCTGTAAATACGGGTATTCCGGGTCCGAACCGACAACAGTTTCATGTATGCTTGACTCTTTCAATTTAATATTAATTTCCGCAATCTCTCTGCATATATCGCGATATTGATTTAATTCTTTTGTTGTCACATTATCACTCCTGTTCTTTATCCATCCTTGCACCGCAGTTAGGGCAAATATTAAATCTTGGATATTCGCGTGGCATTGCAAAATCACAAACTGAACATTTAGTGCGTAAATTATATTTGTAAGCAAAATAATTTGGGTCAGAATTAAGCGGAACATCTATCCATTTCCCGTGACTAATTTCCGCAACGTCGGCGGCAGGCTGTGAATTTATAACGCTTATTGCTTTCAGGATACCATTGATATATTCAATCTGTTCACCATTGCTATGTTTCAGTTCAGCATACTTTCTTATAGCGTTTTCCGTTTGTTTTCTGTTAATGTAGCTCATTCTTCGCCATTTCCTTTCTTATGTTCGAGTTCTTTCAAAGCGTCCGTATATGTCTTTGCTTTCGGCGTATCGACGTTACTTGAAAACATTTCTTCGCCTATTTTATTGTATTCATCAAACAAATCGTCGAAGGCTTTCTCCCAAACTTTATCGTGTGCGTGCTTGACACCAACTCCTGCGTGTGCTAATTCGTGAGCAAATATCTCCACCGCATTATTTATTGTCAGGTCGGAATCTACGAAAATTGTTATAATTCCATCTTCGCCAAAGTCAGTAAGTCCGCATACTTTTTCTCCGTTTTCGTCGTCTCTTATGTCAGGCTCGAAATATGCGATATATTCTATACCGGGGAACAGTCTTTTGAATGCTAAATCAAGTATCTCAAAAGGCGAATTGTCGAACACCCATTTTTTATTCTGACTCATTCCTGCACCTCCGTATCATGCATCAAATTATACATACACTTTAATTCAAATTCTGGAATATTACCGTTCTTGACAAGGGAAAACAATTCAATGAATTTTGCTCTAACATTATCGAAGTTACTGCCTTTATCAATATCATCAAATTTCGACAAATGGAATAAAGCCTCGTTTACACACCTTAATTCATCATAATCAAATGTAACTGTCACAGTTTTGTTGCTTGTACTTAAATCTCTTATTATCATTTTATTTTTCCTCCGTCATTTCTTTTACAAGGTTGTCTATGCTATCAACCTCGACATATTCGTTCCAATCAAATTTTTGCAACGCCTGTTTTTTCAACCTCTCCGCAAACTCTTTTATTGCTTCGGATTTTGCCTGTTGCAATTTTTGCAATAACCTCTTATTCTCTGCCTTTTGGCGGATGATAATGTCAAGAATATCTCCAAATCTTCCTTGCGCTATTTCTCCTTTTCCGCCTTGATTTACCGAGTTTACAAAGTCTTGGTATTCTTTTATAATTTGTTCATCTGTCATTTCGTATCACTCCGTTCCAAACATCTTCAAATTCCCGTTTTGAATAATCAATTTTTATGCGCTTTTCTCTGCACATTTTGTTTAACGCTCTTACACACGGTCGTCCACGTACATTATCCTCGCAATAATCACACATAATTCCGAAACCGCATTTGCCATATATGTCTGAAGATTCCGTCTGGTTTTTATCCGACCACTTTTGAAACGCACGTTCCCAATTCCGCTTTTGCTTATCTACTGTACTATGCTTGTGAACGTTTTCAACCTCATTTCCGAATATGTCTATTTGTGCGTTCATCTCTCCACCTCCAGCAATTCGGGATTATCGTGGATAGTGCCGATTATGGTTAAGCCATATAATTCAATCTCATCCGCGCACAGCAAATTCTGTTCATATTTATGCTTTCGTTTTCTTGGTATTTCTCGTTCAAAGCAGAAGCCTCCATCGGAGAACGTAACAATCCATTTCTTCCAATCTTCTCTATTGTCGCTTGCTCTGCTTTCGAGTATATCTCCCTCAAATATCCACTTGCCGTTCTTATCTTTCAAACCTGTACATTGTCCGATTGTTTCGGGGAAAACTTCTACTAAAACAAAATTTAGCCTGTTTTCGTTAAATCCTTTAATAAATTCAACTTTTGCATTATTGAGAATAAATGCCTTGTTATCTGCAAATATAGCAACTCCCTCAACCCATTCTTTGTTATCTTTACGCTTTCCTCTAAATATGTATCTGTTATTCATTTGTTGCACCGCCTTATTTTAAATTTTATTTATACTTGTTACTCCACACTTTGAATTTGAACGAGTGTATTGGTGATATGCCATATCACTAATTCGATATGCTTCAAGTTCGGCATCCATTTTTTTAATCAATTTATGATATTCTTCTTCTCCGACCGTTTCTCTAACAAGATTTTTAAATACTTGAAAAGCATATTTATTTTTTTGCTGGTCACAAATTTTTCGCATTGCTTTGAATTCTGCAATTTGCTTTTGTTTTATACTTAAAGCTTTTTTGTATTCATACACCAGCTTGTCTTTGTGTACTGTTCGGATTTAGGTAATGTTTTATAATTTCTTAATTGTATAATCAAATCTTGAATTTCAATTCCAAGCCTTGTGATGTTGTCATCTAAATATCCATTATCATAACTAAATTCGTATTTGCATTTGGGGCAAGTTAATTGATATTTCATCACTCCACACCACCTTTCAATGCTTTTATCCGCTCGACCGTTTCCTCTTTTGTTAGAAACACCGTATAGCCTAAACTGTTGTATTTATATTCCCACTCTCTGCCGTCAGTAGGATGTTTAAG
>CAKSGG010000135.1 GCA_934454215.1 uncultured Clostridia bacterium | reverse complement strand
CCCTCCATTACCGTTTCTATTGACGTGTCAGGCTCAACATCGGAATAAATACGGCAATGAACAGGATTCGGGCGCTTTCTCAGATAATAAAGAATTTTATCCGTATATCCCAGCTCAACCATTCCCGGGTCGGTTACGATTACCGCTTTTGATATATCGGGCATTTTTTCCAGATACTGAATCGAATTTTTCTCAAAATATATTTTATCGGGGATTTTAAACCATTGCATATTAACACGCCTATCTACTACTCTTTTCTGATTAATAAGATTTACTGTCGTTACATTTCCGCTCACGCTGTTTCCGCCGTAACTGCCGCAGCCCAGAGTAAGCGACGGCATATTTGTATTGTATATATCGCCTATTGCCCCATGAGCCGACGGTGAGTTTACAATTAATCTGCCCGCTTTCATTCTGTCCGCAAATTCATTTATAATATTCTCATCCTTTGCATGAATTACAGCACTGTGACCCATTCCGTGAAATTTTATCATCTTTTCAGAAAGCTCCAAGCCTTCTTCCGGCGTTTGCGCAATCATATAAGCCAGTACAGGGCTGAGCTTTTCTCTTGACAGCGGATATTCGGGGCCTACGCCGTCAACCTTTCCTATTAGTATTTTCGTATTTTCGGGAACGTTTACTCCCGCCTGCTCTGCAATCCAATGTGCGTTCTTTCCTACAACATCGGGATTTACTGAGCCTTTCTCACTGTTTATAACATAACTGCTGACTTTTTCTATCTCGCTGTCCTTAAGGAAATAACAGCCTCTGCGTTTCATGAGCTTTTCAAATTTTGAAGCTATTTTTTTGTCAGCTATTACAGCCTGCTCCGATGCGCAAATCATACCGTTATCAAATGTTTTTGACAAAACCAAATCCGTTACCGCCTGTTCCAGGTCGGCACTCGCATGAATATAACACGGAACATTTCCCGGTCCGACTCCTAAAGCCGGCTTTCCCGTCGAATATGCCGCTCTGACCATAGCCGAACCGCCTGTTGCAAGAACGGTCGCAACATCTTTATGATTCATCAATGTGTTTGTTGCCTCAATTGACGGGTACTCAATCCACTGAATACAATTTTTCGGCGCACCTGCTTTCAAGGCGGCCTCATAAACTATTCTTGCAGCCTCCGACGAACACTTTTGCGCAGACGGATGAAATCCGAAAATAATGGGATTTCTTGTCTTTACGCAGATTATTGCCTTAAACAGAGTTGTCGATGTAGGATTTGTAACAGGTGTAACGCCGCATATTACCCCCACCGGCTCGGCAATAATTTCATAGTCCTCCAATTCATTCTTTGATATAACTCCGACCGTTTTTTCATTCTTTATCGAATGATAAATGTATTCGGTTGCAAACATATTTTTTGTTACTTTATCCTCATAAACTCCCCTGCCCGTTTCTTCCACAGCCATTTTTGCAAGCTCCATGTGTTTGTCAAGCCCCGCAAGCGTCATTTGTTTTACAATTTCGTCTATCTTTTTCTGGTCAAATTTCATAAATTCCTCTAATGCTTCCTGAGCATTGGAAACTAATTTATCAACCATTTCAGGTATGTTAATTTCGCTCATATCATACACTCCTTTTCAAATTATTGCCGCTATATTATTCTTTCCATAACTATTTTTGTTATACAAAATTCCGCATTTGCAACAATGAAAAATAAGGTAAAATATTTTTGCACAAAAAAAGAATCTCAAATCTGAGATTCTTTAATTCAAACTTATTTTACAATAAATCTTGACAATTCATTCATAAATTCCTCACAGTTTTCACCGTGAACCTCAACCTTTATAGGCTTTGACAAATCAAGACTGAAAATCCCCATTATTGACTTTGCGTCTACAACGTATCTTCCCGATGTTAAATCAACATCAAAATCATATCTGCTTACGATGTTTACGAAATCCTTAACATCGTTTATTGAACTTAGTAATAGATTAAATGTCTGCATTTCTTCATTCCTCCCATATAATTTTTAGCCAAATCTACCCTTTGTAACCGTTTTTTTCTATCGATTACAGTTATATAATACAACTTTTTTTGTTATTCGTCAATACCTATTGCATTTTTTCAAAAAATTTTATATAATAGTGCTAACAAATTTTTTTATAACTTGTTGAATATCGTTAATTTTTCTGCGGATAATTTTTTATTCACAGACATATGGAAAGGACTAATTATATGAACTCAAAAAAAGCCGCATTTTATACGCTTGGCTGTAAAGTAAATCAATACGAAACTGAGGCAATAACCGAGCTTTACAAAAATTCGGGCTATACGGTAGTCCCGTTTTCGGAGTTTGCCGACGTATATGTAATAAACACCTGCTCCGTAACAAATATGGGCGACAGAAAATCACGTCAGATTATACGCCGCGCAAACAAACTAAACCCCAATGCCGTTGTTGTTGTCACGGGCTGCTATGCTCAAACCGCAGCCGATGAGGTTCTTAAAATAGACGGAGTTAATCTTGTTATCGGAACAAAAGGACGTACGGATATCGTCCGTATATCGGAAGGTATCGACTGCTCTTCAAAAATAAATATGGTCGGTGACATCATGCACAACCATGAATTTGAAGAGCTTAAAATAACAGGCTACGAGGACAGAACACGTGCATTTATAAAAATCCAGGACGGCTGCAATCAGTTCTGCTCATACTGCATTATTCCGTATGCCAGAGGACCGATAAGAAGCCGTCATGAAAATGAAATACTTGAAGAAATAACGGACCTCGCAAAAAGAGGCTTTGCCGAAATAATACTTGTCGGAATACATGTAGCATCATACGGGCTTGATTTAAAAAATACATCTCTTGAACAATTGTTAAGCAAAATAGAAAATATTGACGGAATAAAAAGGCTTCGGCTTTCGTCAATCGAGCCGATGACGCTTAACAGCGATTTTGTAAACAAAATAAAACATTCAACAAAGCTGTGCCCGCACTTTCATATTTCTCTGCAATCGGGCTGTGACAGCACATTAAAGCGTATGAACAGACGATATACGACCGCACAGTACAAGGAAATTGCCGACAGACTGCGTCAGGCGTTTCCCGACGCAGCCATAACAACCGATATTATGGTCGGTTTTCCGGGCGAAACAGACGAAGAATTTGAGCAAACTCTTGCATTTGTGAAAGAAATAAATTTTGCCGAGGCTCATGTGTTTCAATATTCCCAAAGAAAAGGTACTCCGGCGGCAGCTATGGAAAACCAAATTCCTCCCGAAATAAAAGAACACCGTTCAAAAATAATTATAGACGCAGCGAAAAAAAGCCATGAAGAATTTTTGAAAAAGCATATCGGACAAACGATGGAGGTACTTTTTGAACAGCGCACCAAAGACAAAATGTTTGAGGGCAAAACAGCCAATTACATCACCGTACACGCACCCTCTGATGAAAATTTATCGGGTCAGTTCAGAAATGTCAGGATAGACGAAATAAAAGACGGAAATTTGATTGGCACAATTTTAAAAACCGCTCAGAGTTTTAAATAAAACTCCGAGCGGCAAATTTTAGTGTCCCTTTTTGATTTTATTTTCAAATCTGCTCTTTTGTGTATGCGACGGAACATCGGTAGGATATTTACCGTCAAAGCACGCAGTACAAAAACAATTGCATTCTTTTCCGTATGCAAGCTTTTTCGCATTTTCAACACTGAGATACCCTAAACTGTCAACGCCTATTATTTCCTCAATTTCCTTAATTGTATGCTGACTTGCAATCAGATTATTTTCTGAATCTATATCGGTTCCGTAATAACACGGGTGCAGAAACGGCGGCGCCGATATTCTCATATGTATTTCCTTTGCTCCCGCCTCACGCAAAAGCTTAACAATTCTTGCACAGGTTGTACCTCTGACAATGGAATCATCAACCAATACAACACGTTTTCCCTCAACAACGCTTTTAATGGGGTTTAGTTTTATTCTCACCTGATTTGTACGGTTAGCCTGTCCGGGGGCAATAAATGTTCTGCCTATATACTTATTTTTTATCATACCCAATTCATATGGTATTCCCGATTTTCTCGAATATCCGATAGCGGCGTCAAGTCCCGAATCGGGTACACCTATTACAACATCGGCATCCACATGGCTTTCCTCGGCAAGATATTCACCCGCTCTTACTCTTGCCTGATGAACACATCCGCCGTCAATTACCGAATCGGGGCGCGCAAAATAAATATACTCAAACACGCACAATGATTTTGGTGCTTTACCGCAATGTGTTTTTATGCTTTTTATTCCGTCATCGCTGAAAACAAGAATTTCTCCCGGCTCAATATCTCTTATAAACTCCGCTCCTACTGCGTCAAGAGCACAGCTTTCGGACGCTACAATATATATTCCGTCCTCCGTAACACCGTAACAAAGCGGTCTGAACCCTCTTTCATCTCTCGCCGCAATAAGCTTTGTCGGAGACATAACAAGCATTGAATACGCTCCCTTTATATAATTCATTGCATTGTCAACGGCGCTTTCTATACTTTTTGTTTTTAGCCGTTCTCTTGTAATCATATACGATATTACCTCAGTGTCCGAGGTGGTATGAAATATAGAGCCTTTTTCCTCAAATTCGGTTCTCAATTCATATGAATTTATAAGATTGCCGTTATGAACGAGCGCCATTTTTCCTTTACTGTGGTTTACAACAATGGGCTGTGCATTGTTTCGGTCATTCGTTCCCGTTGTCGCATAACGTGCATGACCCACCGAAATATATCCGTTTCCCAGTTTTTCCAGCTTTGATGCGGTAAACACATCACTGACCAAGCCCGTATCCTTATATGTATTGAAAACTCCGCAGTCATTTACCGAAATACCGCAGGATTCCTGACCTCTGTGCTGTAGGGCATAAAGTCCCGTATATACTATCGAAGCAACGTCGGTACACTCCTTTGAATATACTCCGAACACTCCGCATTCTTCTCTTATTTTAGGCACAATATCACCCTTTTTCAAATTTTTAATTTACTTTCTATACGCTCCAGCGCTTCCTTCGTTCTGTCATTATCGCCAAAACCCGAAAGTCTGAAATAGCCCTCGCCGTTTGCTCCGAATCCCTCGCCCGGTGTTCCGACTATATTACACTCATTCAGCATGAAGTCAAAAAATTCCCAGCTTTTCATGTTGTTCGGGCATTTGAGCCATATGTACGGACTGTTCTTGCCGCCGTAATATTCCAATCCGAGCTTATCGAATGTCTTCATCATATTTTGTGTATTTGCGCGGTAATAGTCAATATTATCGCAAATTTCTTTATACCCCTCATCGGTAAATACAGCCGCCGCAGCCTTTTGAATAACATATGCAACGCCGTTAAACTTAGTCGACTGACGGCGTTTCCACATATCAATCAGCTTTACATCACCGCTTACAAGCTCCTGCGGAATAACTGTATATCCGCATCTTACTCCCGTAAAGCCGGCAGTCTTTGAGAATGAGCAGAACTCAATCGCACATTTTCTCGCACCGTCTACCTCGAAAATACTTCTCGGGCAATTCTCCTCCGTTATAAACATTTCATATGCTGCGTCAAACAAAATAACGGCATTGTTTTTTAAAGCAAAATCAACCCAAACGGCAAGCTGCTCCTTTGTGTATGCCGCACCCGTAGGGTTATTCGGAGAACATATATAAATAATATCGGCTTTTATATTATCGTCGGGCAAGGGCAAAAATCCGTTTTCTGCATTTGCTGATATAAATTTAACCTTTCTGCCTGCCATTACGTTTGTGTCGAAATAAACAGGGTACACAGGGTCGGGAATTAATACCGTATTATCAGTATCAAAAATATCAAGAATATTTGCCGTATCCTCTTTTGCTCCGCTTGTTACGATAATTTCGGATTGGTCTATATCAACCCCAATATGCTTTTTGTAATGATATTGAATTGCCGACAGTAAAAAATCCTCGCCGTAGCTTTCGGGATAGCCGTGAAAAGTTTTTATGTCCCCCATTTCCGCAGCGGCATTTTTCATTGCCTCAACCGCGCTTTTGCACAGCGGACGGGTAACGTCGCCTATTCCCATACGAATAATATCCGCATCGGGATTTTCTTTCATGTATTGATTTGTTTTTGCCGCAATGTCTCTGAAAAGATACGATGTTTTTAAATTCTGATAATTGTGATTGATTTTCATAATTTTTTCTCCTTATATTTCTACATTTCCTTGAAATGCCGTTACCGCATTTCCCGTCATTTTTATACCATCATCACTGTAATTTATAGTCAGGATTCCGCCTTTAAGCTTAACCGCAATATCTCTGTCCATAGCGCATAAACCGTTTTTGCAAGCCGCCACAACAACCGCACACGCACCCGTACCGCAGGCGTATGTCTCGCCGCTTCCCCGCTCCCATACGCGCATTTCAAAATGCGTATCATCAACTTTTTTCACAAATTCAACATTAACCTTTTCGGGGAACAGCTCGTCATTTTCTATAGGCGCACCTGTTTTTTCAATATCAAATTCCCAAAGCGGAAAATCCTTATCCATAAACATAACGCAATGCGGATTTCCCATGCTTACGCACGTTATACGTCGCTTTTCTCCTCCGACGGTAAGCTCCCGGTTAATTACCTCGTCCCCGTCTGCCTTTACGGGAATCAGCGACGGTTCAAAAACAGGCTTACCCATATCGACAACGCCGCCTTTAACCTCGCCGTCCTTAATAATAAGAGAAATTGTTTTTATTCCCGACAAGGTTTCTATTTTAAGAGGATTGTTTTTGCTTATTCCGTTGTCGTAAACAAATTTTGCAACGCATCTCACACCGTTGCCGCACATTTTACCCTCGCTTCCATCGGCATTAAACATTCTCATTTTCGCATCGGCAATATCCGACGGGCATACAAGAATAAGACCGTCGCCTCCGATTGAAAAATGTCTGTCCGAAAGCTTTTTTGAAAGCTCATTGGGATTATCAACATTTTCTTCAAAGGCATTGACATATATATAGTCATTGCCGCAGCCGTGCATCTTTGTAAATTTCATATCATTCTCCGTTTCCGCCGCATTGCGGCACTAAATCCATTACCCAAAATAAGCAGACACCTTTCGCCGTTTCGGCACAAAGATGAACCGCTTATTTTATTATATCATTTATAAGGTCAAAAGTAAACCTCTGACGCATTTTTTATTTTCCGCTGTCACCGTAGTTTGACAGTACTCTTGCGGACGGGTCGTTTACGTCACAGCCCTCCCATGACTTGTTGGGCATCCAGAAATCAACAACCATATCGCTTTGACCCTTATAATATTTTTCAAATATTTCACGGTACAAAAGCGATTCCTTTGTAAACGGCATAGCATGAGTATACTGTTTACGCTTTTCCTCGTATTCCTCATCGGTATAATGTTTGTTCGCATATTCCTGCAAATACCAAACCATCGAATGTCCGACAGCGTCGGAAAATGCAGCCTTTTCACGGTACAAAATATCATGCGGAAGATAATCTCCCTCAAACGCATGGCGCAGAAGATATTTTCCCTTGTTATATTTGTTAAGCTTCATTTCAGGGTCTACCGACATTACATACTCAACAAAATCCAAATCACCGAACGGAACTCTTGCCTCAAGCGAATTTACCGAAATACATCTGTCTGCACGCAGAACGTCATACATATGCAGTTCATGAACTCTCTTTTGAGACTCTTTTTGAAATTCCTCAGCCGACGGTGCAAAATCCGTATATTTATAGCCGAACAGTTCGTCAGAAATCTCGCCTGTCAGCAGTACACGTATATCGGTGTTCTCATGAATATATTTGCAGAGAAGATACATTCCCATACTTGCTCTTATAGTGGTAATATCGTATGTTCCGAGCATCTCTATAACCGTTTCCAATGACGAAAGTACATCGTCCTTTGTGATTATAACCTCGGTATGGTCGCTCTTTATATAGTCCGCAACCTGCTTTGCATATTTTAAGTCTATAGCGTCCTCACTCATACCTATGGCAAAGGTTCTTATAGGCTTGTCACTTTTGCGTGCCGCAATTGCGCACACTAAAGATGAATCAAGACCTCCCGACAGCAAATATCCGACCTTAGCGTCTGCCACAAGTCTTTTTTCAATACCCGCAACAAGCTTGTCATGAATATTTTTGCATACCGTTTCCAAATCATCTTTACAAACCTGCTTAACCTCAGTCATATCACGGTAGCAGATAAACTCTCCGTTTTTATAATAGTGTCCGGGAGGGAAAGGCATAATCTTACCGCACATCGGCAGAAGATTTTTCGCCTCGCTTGCAAATACAATAACACCGTTATCGTCATATCCGTAATACAGCGGTCTTATACCTATCGGGTCGCGCGCTGCTATGTACTCATTATTTGCACCGTCATATATAATCAGTGCAAATTCAGCGTCAAGCATTCTGAACATTTCCGTTCCGTATTCAAAATACATCGGAAGAAGAATTTCACAATCCGAATCGCTTTTAAAGCTGTATTTTTCACTAAGCTTATCACGCAGATTTTTAAA
>CAKSGG010000134.1 GCA_934454215.1 uncultured Clostridia bacterium | reverse complement strand
GTATACCGCTGTTCCGTGTCGCGAAATATCTCCGCATTCTTTGTTCTTCTATCGATCATTTTTATACCTCATTCAACAAAGGCATTTCCTTTTTCAAGAATTTTCTTTCTCGATTCCCAATCAGGCATAAACATAGCAAGCTGTTGATAGAACTTTTTTGAATGATTAGGCTGTAGAAAGTGCGTAAATTCATGTACAACGACATACTCGATACACGATATAGGGGCTTCTACCAAAGTGTAGTTGAATGTTAATACTCTGCGTCTTGGCTGACAACTTCCCCAACGAGACACCATGTTTCTGTACCGAATCGTTGGGTATTCGACATCATACTTTTGGAACTTAGGATAAATGGCATCGCACAAAGATTGAATCGTATCCTTGCAGATTGACACCAACCATTTATCCACTATTTTCTTTTTCAGTGCCGCATCGTTTGGATTTTTGACAGTCAGAATGATATACGATTCATCACTCTCTATCGTATTTTTCTTTCCCTCAATAATTCTCAATCTTCTATCATGGCCAAGTATTCGGAATGTTTCACCATCCACGTATTGTTTGGGTTTAGGCGCATATTTTGCAAGTTCCTCATAATGAGCAAGCGCTTTGAGAATGTACTCCGATTTGGATTCAATAAAGTCTTCAATTACCTTTTCGGGAACACGAGGATTTGCTGAAAGAAAAATCGTTCTATCTGCCTTAATTCTTAGATTGATGTTCTTAACATCTTTTCTTTGCAAATCATATTCAATTTGTTTTCCATTCAATACCATTTCTTTGATCATTTGAATCTCCTGAGGGCAACCGTAATTACATTTTCAATGATCTTATCAACAGAATCGAAGTCAACATGAATACCTTTTTCTTTTTCGATGTCATAGAACATATCATCAATGTCTTGAGCAATCTTGTTGTGAATATCTCTGTTTGTCTGCCAATCAACCATGTTATGTTCATCGACAATTTCAGTAATGCGAATTGAAATGTCAGATATAATATCAATATTTGAACTGATATCCATCACATCATCCAAAATTGCGGTAATAATGCCGTAGAATGCCTGCGCATGAAGATTGCCTTTGATTTTTTCGGGATATGTAATGTTGGTAGTACCTTTACGGTAATCATCCATGATGGATTTCATCTTGGCAAGATACTCGGCTTCGGTGATGACTTTGTTCTTATATTCCTCAAGAGCATCCTTGATTCTCTTTGAGAAGGTATCGTAGTAAGCCGGATTTTCATCCCTGTTTGCTTTAATGCTCTTAGTCATGTGAGATACAATCGCATCTGCTTTTGAGCGCATTGTTCCAAGATCATGCAGTTCTTTTTCAAGTTCATCACGGTCAAGAATATCAACTGGATTTGTGATTTGTTTAATACCTGCTACCGACAAATGCGTATCAAGTAAATTTTGCATCTGCTTTTCATATTCTTTGTTATCAATCGTGTCTGCATAACGTTTCTTTACACTTCTTCTTACTTTGGAATAGAAAATAAATGCTGATTGATACATGATGATTTCCTGCTTTGAAAATGCAGAATATACCTTTTCAGAATTCAGCACCATGTTCATAGCACGTCCGAAAGAACAAAGTGCATCATAGAATTTCGCACGGATTTCCGTATCTGCAAGAAAAACTTCGATTTCTTCCGTATCCTCTTTGTTCTTGATTGACGTAAAGATATCACACAGATGAGAATATGCTTCCCGCAAACGGCTCACGCACGCCATAACATCTACAATCACACCTTGAATATCAGCGCTGTCGAATTCTTCAAGTCCTGCTCCACTGTAAACTTCCATCGCGGAATCAAGCTTTTGAATCAATCCCCGATAGTCTACAATCAAGCCATAGTCTTTACCATCATAAAGGCGGTTTGTGCGCGCAATTGCTTGAAGCAAACCGTGTTCTTTTAATTCCTTATCAATGTAAAGAACCTGTGTACGAGGTGCATCAAATCCGGTAAGAAGCTTGCTGCAAACAATGAGAATATCGATTTCACCATCGATAAACTTATTCTTGATGGCATCTTCATAATCATCCGCATTGCCGTACTGTGCCATCATTTTGTTCCAGAAAGCAACAACCATATCGTCCGTGCTTTCATCTACTTCTTCACTTCCTTCACGCATATCTGGAGCAGATATAACGACCGCAGTAGTAAGATCTCCGAACTCTTCAAAGCATTTCTGATAGCGAACTGCATCCTTTTTAAAATTGCATGCCAGCATTGCTTTGAATCCGGTGTTCTTGTAGCCTTCAATAAAATGAAGATTCACATCCAACGCAATGCGCTTAATCCGGGCATCTGTGGAAGTCAAGCGTTTGATGGTACTCCACTTGTTTTTAAGATCGACCTTCTGCGCATCATTCAACCTTTTTGTAACCTGATCGAACCAAAGGTCTATATTGGCTTCATCCACACTCTGTTCAACAAATTTTCCTTCGTAGATTAAAGGAACAATGGCATGATCTTCAACGCCATCTTTGATCGTGTACTTGTGAATTAACCTGCCGAACTTCTCCATGGTGTTCTTTTCGCTCTTCATTAAAGGCGTTCCCGTAAAGCCGATATAGCACGCATTTGGGAATACTGTACGCATTTTGGTTGCCAAGGAACCATAATTGGAACGGTGACTTTCGTCAACCAAAACAAAGATATCCCTGGAATTGTTCTTAAGTCCGCTGCTCTCCACTGTATTGAACTTGTTGATAATCGATGTAATCACATCCACCGACCCGCTGCTGACAAGCTCAATCAAATGCTTTCCGGAGGTGGCTCTTGCGGGAGACAGCCTTGTATGAGCAAAGGTTTTGGCGATCTGTTTATCGAGCTCTTTTCGGTCTGTCACGATGACAACGCGAGGATTGAATCGGCTCATTTCCATAAGGATATATTTCGCCACCATAACCATTGTCAGAGACTTGCCACTACCTTGTGTATGCCAAATAACACCGCCCTGACGGTTGCCAGCACTGTCACTCCGCTGAATGGTCTTAATGATTTCCCCAACAGCAAAGAACTGCTGATAGCGGCAGATCTTTTTGATATTGGCATCGTAAAGGACAAAATATTTCGTGAGAGTCAATAGCCGACTGGGATCAAGCAAAGACACAATATTTCTGTCCTGTTCGGTTATTTCGCGTCCCACAACGTACTGATCAAGCAGTCTGTTCTGCCACTCTGTAGATTGCTCATGCCATATACACCAGAAGTTCTTTCCTGTGCCGCAGGTTGCATACTTAACGGCATTTTTGTTGGTCGCAACCACAATTTGTGCAAATTTGAACAGCTGGGGAATATAATCTTTACCTTGATTGCGAATCATCTGTTCGACCGCCTGATCGACATCCACCGTGGGAGCTTTACACTCGATCATCGCAAACGGAATGCCGTTTACGAACAAAACAATATCCGGACGAGCATTTTTCTGTTTATCCCAACTGTCACAAGAAAACTCCTCAGTCACATAAAATGCATTATTTTCGGGATGTTCCCAATCAATATATTTCAGGTTAAAGCTCTTAGTAGTTCCGTCTACAAGCTTTTCAGGGTAACTCTTTCCAAGCATCAGAGCATCATAGATTTTTTCACTGGTACGCACAAGGCCATCAGTAAGCGGCTCGTCCAGCTCGGAAATGGCACGTTCAACATTTTCGGCGGTAAACTTATATGTAATCCCGCTGTAAGTAAACTGGTTTAATTTATGAAGTTGCGCACGAAGAATATCCTTTAAGATGACGTCATAAAGCCCCCCGCGCTGATCCGCACACTCTTCAGGAGAGATATATTGATATCCCAGCTTACACAATAGTTCTATAGCCGGATATTTGCTGATATTATCTTCGAGATATAAATCTGATTGTGATTTGTAGCTCATTTTTTGGACTCCTTAACAATTTTATAATCATAGCCATTCATCGACCTATTAACTTCTTGCTTGTACACAGGGACACAGAGTTTTTGCGAAATCTTTATCAACCGTGCAAGATTTCGAGGTGTTATATCTTTTCCGGCATATATCGCACTGACATACGGAAACGGTTGTTTGTTTGCATTGTCAGCATTAATAGAGAATCTCCATTCGTGCTCATAATCGTAGTCAGAGTTTTTATAAAGCAACTGCAAATTCAAATCGGCATCCAATTTAGAATCTCTCTTCCAACTATCGTCCTTATAGATAAACTGTCTAAATGATCCATCCATTAACGGCACCATATTAAAGTAAGGCTTCTTTTTGCGATAAGTCATCGGGAACATGTACACAAGATTTTTATAGTCCTGAAAATCGCGATTGGCAAAATCTCGAAAAGAATATTCAATACAAAATCCGGTATAATTCTTGGCATATGTTTCCCACAACGTGTGATTGTCATATCGCTCGGTCATACAATAAACAAGTGCTTTTTCGCGCATACCTGTCCTTGTTTGGTTGATAACATCTGCCATATTTTCTATAGTTTTATCTTCAATTTCAGCGAATTTACTTCTTGCAATTTTTAATTGCTGAAATATTTTATCTGCATGTTCAAGCTCTTTCGGCGAAGCACGGGAAATCAAAAATGCTCTTTCTTTTTCTTCAATGGGATTTCCGTCTTTGTCCATACACGTATCTATGTATTCTTTAAAATCTTCATGTGTATAGGGAATGGTTATCCCTCTCTGCTCAAATAAACCTTTTGACAAATCAAAGCAGAATACAGTATAGTTTTCTTTTAACCATTGCTCAATTTCTTTTATATTCTCTTTGGGATCAATGTTTATCGTATTGTCAAAAGAATCCGGGAAACTGCTTGCCAACGACATCCAAATGCAGTTTTCTTCCAATGTCTTTAGATTTTGATTTGAACAGGTGCGAAATTTGTATAACTTTTGATGTGGAATAAAAGTCAACCGTTCTTTGATGACCTCTTGTACCAACTGTTCGTTTGTTTTAAGTTCTTCTCGAATGCTACACATCTTAATAAGTTGCTCTCGTTTTTGCTTTAATGTCATTTTTGACACGCAATTTCACCTCACTTTCACAAAGCAGACATAGCGAGACGAAAAATGCCTCGCTTGCTGCGGAATTATTTTTCCTTGCGGACACCCTTGAACGGTGTTCCGTCTTTCTTGCCATCCATGAACTTACCGGTATTCGCATCGCGCTTGGTCCATGTCTGTGTCTTGGGATTATAGGTCTGAGAACGCTCTTTTACTGCGCCGTTTCTGTGACCGTCGCCCCTGGGGGTTGGTTGCCATAGTTACTCTGCCTTTCTTTCAAAGTTTTCATGTTGACACATTGAGCAAATTGCTCTATATCTAACTAAATTTTCGAATCCGCTTTCAAATATTCTATTTTGATTACATAGTTGCTCATATAATGCATCATTTTTCCACCGGAAATAGGGGCCAGTAGTAACTTGTATAGAATCTATCGTTTTTTGAGGAATATTTAACAGAATTTTCTCATAGCCAGTATCACGAGGTAGTTCAGCTCTTATGCGAACTTCATTTTCATAACTCCATGCATAATTTTTTATATATCCTGTCATTTGAGGATTTGTATCAGCTCCATATAAACCAGGTACATTACTTGTAGTAAAAGATTTCCCACTGTGAGTCAATTTCAGAAAGTTTTCACCCTTATTACCTCCGACATACACAATATCTGTCAGCGATATTTTAGGCGAATTAATATTTCCTTTAACTCCTTTATCCCAAAGAGAAACACTAGATATGTTTTTTATCCAACTTAACATTTCATCTTTTGGTATAGCGATCCTTACTGCATCTTCCCAAGGTAAACCGTATATGCCCCACATTGCCATGTTTTCGGATGATCCAAACGCAAAGCTTCCTATGTAAGTTCTGTTCCAAACATCCCAAGAACCTTTCATAAGTGCTTCATGCTGATCATTAATTGTCAGTGAATTTCCTCTTGTGAGTAGAAAAGAACTACCAGTATATATTTTAACAAAACTGTCCCATGAAGTGTAATGATAGTAATAATTATGATTTGTTCCTTTGGTTTCAAGAAACGATATAAGTTCTTCAACATTTTTCACATCGCTTAGATTACTCATACGCCTATCCTCACAATACCCGTCAGCAGAAGCTGCATCAGGGCTTTTTTCTTTTGTTTTTCTTGGTCGAGATCTTTTTTTAACAAATCTATTTCCCAATCATAAAGCGATAACAGTTTGGATATTGCTTTCTGTTCTTCCATAGTAGGAAGCATGATTTCAAACTTAAGGAAATCTTCTGGCTTAACCGCCATTCGTTCATAAACAGTGCCTTCTTCATATTTCCGAACTGCATTTATAAAATCCCATCTCATCAAATAGTTTGACAGAAATCCGAGATTAGCCCCGCTTTGGACTTCAAATGTAACATAAATAGGGGAAAAAATGGCGTCGCCAAAGGTGTTTACGCAAATTACTCCGAATTTAAGATTGGCAGGATTATAGCAAATATCCCCTTTGTGTGTGATTTTGTACTCCTTGTATTCTGATTTTACAAGATGCTCTCGATCATACCTTTCCGTTTTAGCATATATACCTTCGGTAGAAAGAGTTACATGGGGATATTCTAAGCCTTTTTGAGAGTATGTTTTTCTTTCTTTGAGAAGTTTTTTCAACTCTGTTGGTTTCCATGCATCACAAAATCCAGCTAGCCGTTTTTTGCCCGTAATAAGTTGTTGTACCAATGCCTTTTTCTGACGTTTTTTTTCTTCGATGAGCTTTTCTTTCAATGCAATCAGCTTGTCCTGCGCAGACAAAATATCGGCTATCTTTTTTTGCTCAGGGTATGTAGGAAATGCTGTTCTGTATGTACACAGATTTTTGTAGTAAAGTCTTGTTCTCGTTCCACCCAATTTTTGAGTTCTGCAAAAATAACGAAAACGAGCGGTATCGTTAAGCATTGGAACTATATATCCCAATTTTCCTTTATCACTGACTGTAAACACAGGATATTCACTACTGACAAGAATTTTGCCGCCTGTTCTATTTACATTAAAGTGAAATATATCATCATCGCTCATATGCCGGTACGTAACATATCCTGCCGGAACGATTTTATATCCTACGCATGTTTCAACCGCTTCTCGATTATCATAATATTTAGACTGCGGAATAAGTCCTTGACGAGAAGAAGAATAAACGGGATATTTTTCGATATCATTCGATAATTTTTTATATTCACTAAGGTATCTACCAAGATTATCTTCAACCCATTCATTAGGTACAATTCCGCCCTTAGTATTTTTATATCCCTCCGGCACTTCACCGCGCCGGATTTGTTCGATTCGTTGTTTTATTTGATTGTCCATTACTTTTCTATCCTTATGTAAAATAGCCCCTCTTTGTTATTGCAAGAAATGTATGCGACACGATCCCCCTTGTTAAAAACATATCGTAATCTTTTTTCAAAGTCTTCTTGGCTTAAATTAGTGTCAAAAAGATAGGTCGACTTAGTAATTTGTTCTGCGGAAGTTTCTTCAACAAACTTGTAAAATCTGTCATAATCATTGCCTTCCTTAACATCGTATGTAACCACTCTTTTCATATCCTTCTCCTTAAGATCTTATCATTTTTTTGCTTTGGTTGTTAGTTCGGCGATTCGAGCAACTTTTTCCAAACCATCAGGGGAGTCTAATGCTTTCAGCAGCACTTTCATACCAAATTGTTCAGCAGAAGTTTGACCACTACTTGAATCCTGATTTGCCACCGCATTAGCTTGTGACAATTGGGCTTTTCTAAGCATAGCTTCTTCCGAGATTTTGTTGGATAAACCCGCCGGGAAATAATATCTTTTAATATTTTCCCAATCAATGTTCTTGTAACCAATGGCAATGGCTATTTTTTCTAATAGTTTTAGATACTTATCGTCAATGTTATTATTGGCTGTTGGATTCGCCACGCCACGTTCAGCAGCATCCAAAAACTCAGTCCACGCTTTGCGAACATCGGCATTCTTGTGAAAGACCACATCCACTTTATTCAGTGCCTCAACATTATCTTTGTCATGCATCAAATATCGGTGTGCCATTAAAGTTTCGAACATCTCTATTTTAACTCGCTTAAGCTCAGAATTTCTTTGAACAACCAAAGTAACAATAGTCGCCAACAAGCCAGATGCAATTGCACCAATAATAATACTCACAACATCCATTTTTGTAATCTCCTTTATTTAGTATCTTTTTTGGCCTTTTCGACCAGCTTGTCAAAATCACTCTGATAGAGTTCGTCTTGTGTCACGCGGTATTTCTCAAATTCGCTTTCCGCATATGCTTTTGCGGTAATTTTGGAAATCGTACCTGCATCGGTCAATATCTCTCTTCCGGTAAACGCCAAGAACATATCCAGTCGCTTCGCCCAATCTTCCATAGTCATTGGAATTTTACGTTTTGCAAAATCTTCGGCTGCATCGAGGAATGAGTTGACGATTCTACCAAGCGAGTCAAGCTCGTCCTTGGTGAGATAGTTTTTAGCGACCGAAACGTCGGACTTGAGAATCTTTCCGTCGGGAGAACGCTCCCACGAGGTAAGACCCATATGTTCTTTGCTGCTGTCAGCACGCCCCATAATCAGTTCGGGTGCCGTATTGCCTGTAATTGCATAATGCATCTTATTTTGAACGGTAGCAAAAAAGAGTTTGGTTGTAGGCGCATTTTTATCATAATCCACGCTGGTAGCATAGATATC
>CAKSGG010000133.1 GCA_934454215.1 uncultured Clostridia bacterium | reverse complement strand
TTTCTCAAAGTCATCTTTCCATTGTACATTATAAGGTAAAACAACAACTCTTGCCATTTAAAGCTTCCTCAATTCAAGCCAATAATATTTTATAATCCGAATATATCACACAATTGGCAAAGTGTCAATCGTGTTTAAGTGACTTGGTTTTCACCTTGATATCTGGAACAGTGGAATCACTGCCACCCTCGTGAACAAAAGACGCATATGCACCAAATTTACTGTTCAAATAGTCTGTGCAATCATACTCGAATTTTTCCCATACTGCCATTTTACTTATCCTCCTTGTTTTCGATGTAGTGCTTTACAGCATTTTCTATTTTCTTAATAACATTTACGGTCATAGCATTGCCTGCTTGCATAAGCAGATGACGGTCTGAAACAATGTCCTTAACTTTATCTGCATAATTTTTTTGGAAACCTTGCAACAGTAGTGCCTCGTAGCCTGTTAGCTGATAAATAACACCATCGTAAACATATAGAATTCCATCTCGTTGTGCCCGCAGGGTCGGAACTTTTCCTTCATAGATTCGCAAGTCGTTCATGCGGGTGTGTCTAATACCTTGCCATTCATAGCACGAAGATCGTCAACCGTATATTTGCCGTTATTAGTTGGATTTTTAAGATAATACCCAAGGATTTCCAGACGTTCTTCTGTCGCAGGAACTCTGTCGATTAAATACTCCTCAAGGTCTGGGGTTTCTTCTGTATCCGGCCACACAAAATCCTCGATTGTGTCAGTTAAATCTTTATGGACACCAACAAAATAAACACGCTGCCTCATTTGAGGAACTCCGTGTTCAAGACTTGTCATAACCTTATATGTTGTGTGATAGCCAACACGGCTTAATTCGTCAAGAATGACGGAAAGAGTCTTTCCCTTATCGTGGGTGACTAACCCTTTAACATTTTCCAATAAAAAGCACGGTGGCTGACTCTCCTCCAAAATACGAGCTAAATGAAAGATGATTTGACCTCTGTCGTCTGAAAAACCATCTTTTCCTCCCATAACAGAGAAGGTTTGGCACGGAAAGCCCGCGATCAGCATATCGTACGGCGGTAACTCATATGTTTTTATACGCTTAAGGTTTGCGTACTTTTTTTCTTCGGAAACATCAAACATTAACTGATAAGTAGTAACTGCCAACCTACTATGCTCACTATTTCTGATTTGTTTTATTTGCTATAAAAGCGGTCCGTTGTCTAAAAGAGGCACCTAAAGCCACAGCCAAAAGGAAAATAATGCATTTCCATATTTTCGACACGCATATAAGCATGAATTGATTAAGGCATCGTTTTAGGCGTAAAAAATGCCCTACAGCAAATTTGTTGTAGGGCATTCAATGTTACAGATACAAAACTCAAACTTCCATGTTATCGGTCCACAACTCGCACTGCGTCATAACAGTTTGGACCGCGTCCTCCATCCCTTCAGGAGGGTACTTATGCTTCTTAAGCAACTTTTTAATTAGCATACGCATTCTCGCTCTTGCGAATTCTTTCTTTTGCCAGTCGATGGTACGATTCTTACGAAGGGTATCAGAAAGTTCTTTAGTTATAGCAATTAATTCATCGTTTTCATAAAAATCTTTTATTGCTTGCGGCTTGGTAAGCGCATCATAAAACGCAAGCTCTTTTCCTTCATCTTTTGCTGCAGCAATCTGCTTTGCGAGCTTCATCATTTCATCAATAACCTGCTCATTCGTAAGCATACCATTAAGATAGGCGTTCGTTGTTCGCTGCATTATCTCGCTGAACTTTTCGGATTTGACCACATTGGTTCTACGATAGATCTGAACCTGCTCAGCAATCAACTTTTTCAACAATTCAACTGCAAGGTTCTTTTCCTTCATTCTTGATACTTCCTCAAGAAACTTTGGATCGAAAAGCGAAAAATCAGAGTTTACATCAGAAAAAAGATTTATGACGCCGTCACTCTTAATACTTTGCTCCAAAAGCTCATTAATGCGTGCATTCATTTCAGGTAATGAAATCTTGCGATTATTTCCTTTGTCGCCATTATTCCTCCTCTTTATCTCTCAAAAATCCCCTTCGGATACAATACTCATCCCAATCTTTTTTGTCTTTTTCGCAGAACACAGAATCGTTTTCCAGATACGTTTTAGCTGCAGTATCAACAAAAAAGTTGTTTTCGAACGGATCTGCTAACAGTTTCTTGATTGTTCTGAACGGAACTAAGATATGGGGTGCACAACAGGACCAATTGTCATTCATAGCCACACATGTTGCAAAGGTATGTTTTTTGAACGACTTAATACCGTTTGGCATAGAAATGCTCTCCAATGCACCATTTACATAAATCAAATCGTTTCCTAATTTTACCGATCTGTCCAGTATTTGGACGTGCTTTAATTTTTCGCAGGCAGAAATTGCATAATTCCCAATTTCAACAACACCTGTCGGAAAAACAATTTCTTCTATGTCAGTTTCCTGGAACACATAGCCGGACAGCACAAGCTGTGTTTTAGGAGTTTCAATTGTAATTGTTCCAAGACTTTTACATCTTTGGAAAGCTGCTTTTTCAATAATTTCTACACTGGCAGGAATAACAAGTTCTTCTAAAGCAGTTTCCTTAAATGCCGCCCCACCGATTTTCTTCAGATTCTGCGGAAACACCGCTTCGGACAACCTGGCACATTTCCAGAAGGCTTTTTCCTCAATAATCTCCAATGTTTCCGGGAAAATTATTTTTTGAAGTGTGGTATTTTTTTCAAATGCATTACATCCGATTGTTTTAACACCGTTCGGGATTGTTACAATCTCATCTTTTCCGAGGTACTTTGTTAACGTGTTTCCTGCCAACACAAAATCATTATCGACTGTCTGCATAGCTTCTGTTCCTTCTTTCGTTAATTTTTTCTTTTTTACTTCAGAACTTGTTTTCTTTTTATCTTGTATAGGCACGCCATGTTTTACAAAATCATTCTCTCTGAAATACGGACGGTAGTCATAGCCTGTTTCACTTACATATGTTTTTGCAGTGGTTTTTCCATCCGCAAAAGCTTCAGAAATCATTTGCTTCATTTTTGCTGTTTGTTCTGCAGTCAGAGTCGGCAGATACAGGCTGGCTTTTTTGAGTATATTCGATAGTGTGTTAGCTTTTTCGTCGTCTCTTTCCTTCTGCTTATCCGTGCGGATATCGAACTCTTCACAGCCATATATATAATAGTTATCAAAAAAATCCATCGGGGTGACAACGGTAACCATACCTTGAAAAGTATCCACTTCAATTACTCCAACAAACCATTTGGAGTGACCGAAATCTTGTCCTCTCAGCAGTTTGCTGATAAATTCAGACAGATCGTAACTTAAAATGCCAAAAGCCACAAAGCTGGAACTCGATGAATTGGTTACAAAGTCTGTTCGTATTTTCATAAACTATTCCTCCAAAACTCTTTTTTTGCTGTTGCAGAATACTATTTCGGGCATAAGCGGGCATCCACCCATGCAAAGTTCCTTTTTTTTGCATCCGGGACAAGCCTTGCGCATTTTGTTGCGGAACAGTTCAAACTGTTCACTGTTCCACGCTTCTTCGATTGTTTTGTCGGCAAGAGAAACCTCATATCGCCTCTCCTGATCAAAACTGCACGGCACCATAATCATATCGGCACCGATATAACAACTGTATCGTCCGCCTTCACAGGTATCAAGCGATTCGGGCAGAATTGATTTGCAGAATCTTATTGCCCCCGGCACATTGCAACTGTCCATACCAACCTTGAACGGATGATGGTTATCGAGCTGAGCAAAAAACTCTTCAACTCTCGGGTCATCAACCGAAAGCATATTTGCTTTTGTTCCCTGACCTGCAGGCTTGTGCAGAAGAAAAATTACCGCATTGATTCCTTTGGGGAAATCATTGTTTTTCAATCGCTCAATCGCCTCATCAATACTGTTGTTGCCGAGAACATAATGGATATTTGTTGTGACTCCTGCATCGAGAAGCATCTGAATTGCCCTGAGGGTGTATTCGCTTCTGTACCAACTTACCGCAACTGCGCCACAGTATTTCTTGCAAAGTGCGGCAATTTCCGGAGTCATTCCGTATCCTGATGTTGTGAAGTTCGGCACAAGCATATTCTCACAGCAAATTCTGAGAATTTCTTCAAAGTGTTCGTGCTGATCGGGGTCACCTCTGCCTCCAAGTGCAAACTGATTGCATTTGCCTTTTGATTGCTCTGCGATTTTTCTGAAATTCTCAACAGTCATATTAGGCTGTTCAACAAGCATTCCGCTTTGATAACATCCGATACCTGCCTTTGCGCAAAGACCCGTTTTACCATGTATACAATGACCCATAATGCCCATATCAATAAGATGTGGATACGAAGCCATAAACGGGTCAACACCTGTGTCCTTGCCGTTTTCATCAAGAATCCCTGAGCGTATATATGTTCCCGTTTCGGTATCAAAGAGAAATCTGAATTTGTATTTTTTATCGTGGATGATGTATTTCAATTGACAATCACTCCTGTGATTTATGCTGTTACAAATCAATCGCACCGTTTTCAACAAAAAACTTTTCGGGCATTTCGTTTTCCTGCTATAATTTAAGATTTATTGATTTTCGGACAATATTTCCTTTTCTTACAATACGGACATCTGAATCAATACGGGTTGCAATTTTCATCCCTTCTTCCGCCTTATCAGCAAGATTGTCGTTAAGGCTGATTATGTTTTTATTTAAAAGTCCGTGGATAACCTCATTTCGGTATTTACACCATTTTTCCAGCTCATCCATGCAATTCAAAACATCATCAATATCAAGGCTTTCACAGGCAAATTTGAGTTTCTGCTGATATTTTCCTTCTGCACCATCTGTTGTTTCAACCCAACTCAGCACAGCACGGATAAGATTATATTTTGTGCTTATATTGTTCAAACAAACACCTGCACTTTTCTTGTTGCAAAACCCATTATACAATGGAATCGTCTCACCTAAAACGGCAAAACGCTTCAAGAACTCGGTGTAATCATATTTTTCTCTGTTCAAAGACTTGAGATTTTGCATCATTCCGCCGGCATCATCACCTCTATCCTTTGAAAAAGTTTCAAGATCGGTCTGAACTCGCTTCGAAATGTCTTGCCATTGCTTTTTCAGCCTATCCTTTCGAGAGCTTGATTCCGATTCACCGTATTCGCTATTTTGATTTTCAGAATCATCGTCATTCTGCTCTTCATCTTGGCTTTTTTGCCTGTTCAGCTGATTGTTCGGCTGATTATCGCTGTTGTCATCATCGGAACCATCAGTAAATCGATTGGAGCCGTCCTCGTCACTCGCATACCATATATCATGATTATCGCAATAGAACAGCGGCTGTATTTTTCTCAGCTCATTTTCGGTAATATTTTTTGTCAGATACGCATAGACTTTTTCAGCCGTAATCAAGTCGACATTATTTTGCAGTTTGCGAATAAAATCTTTCTGACCGCCAATCCTTCCGACTTTTGTTTTAGGCAAGTTTAATTCGTTGATTAAATATTCAACAGTTATATCGCACGCCAAATTCCAATAATCTTCTTTAATATTCTTCCCAACGAAAAGGTGCCTGAAAACGCAGTGAAGAACAATGTGCAGATATGTTCTTACCGACATTTCACTTTCACTTTTATACTCTTTTAAAACGCTTACGGGATTATAGATCAGATGCTCCCCGTCAGTTGCGATAATCGGTGCATCAGAACGAATATACTCAAATCGACACAGTGCAATATCAAGAAATCTAAAATTGACAAGCAGTGTGTTTCTTGAAAGTTTGAGAATTTCAAGCGCCAAACTATTCAATTGTTCAAATGTTTCATTGTTCATAACTAAATAACACCGTTAGTCGATAAAATGTGTCGCCGTTTTCAACTGCGCGGTTAAAAAACAAAAATAGGTACGGGAAGGCTATCTGCCAAACGGAATTATCATCTTTAACGATTTTTACGCAGCAAATCATTTTCTGAATATATTAACACGGCATTTTTATTGCAATTATCACAAAATATAATTACTCATTCAAAATCAAAGATTACCTATAGCACCACTATAACACCTCAACAGAATATAGTCAATATGCAATCACCACAGAAAAAAGATGAGTCCGATTATTCGGTCAGAAGTCGGCAAAAAATCGAACCGACATTCAAGCTGAGACAACCCGTCTTGTTTTGAAAAGTGATATTTGCGTGCGGTAGAATTTTATTGGTGCATTTTTTGTACATATACTATTCGCGGCGTTCGGACAAAATATGGTTTATTTTTTCCCGAAGTCCGTTTTTTCGGACATAAAAAATTACCTATATACAAATACCGTTTTTTGTGATAAATTAGTCTTACAGGTGTAAATAGTAAATAAAGGTAAAAAGCAATAAATATGATGCAAATATTTTATCAAGGAGAACAAAGAATGAATTTTGATTTTTTAAAAGGTCTTCGTGGACTCGGATATGTTTATGAGAATTGCAACAATGCCGAGAAGCTTGCTATGACAATGCCGGTTCAGAGCGTATTTACAGCACGTAAAAGCGCAGAGCTTTTGGCGAAGTTCATTTATATTGCCGCGCATAATGAGAATATGAAATCCATGTCTTTTGTGGATATTTTAAGCGACCCCGTCGTATGTGATTTTATTAACAATCGCAATGTAATTAATGCTTTTCATTACATCCGCAAAAACGGCAACCGAGCCGTTCATGGTGACGAGGAGGAAACGGTTGAGGAAGCACTCGGTGTTTTGTCTGACCTTCATTATGTGGCAGGTGAAACAGCTTGTATATTGGGATTGATAAAAAAATATCCATCTTTTGACAGCAAAATTAATTTTTATCCGGAAGCCAAATTTGTAGAAGAGCAAGATATAGAAGAAAAAGCACAGCAAATGTTTCTTGAGTATGTGGAAAAATATAACGCTCAAGTAGAACGCGATAATTACTACCAAAATAATATTGATAATCTGCTTGAAGAGTTCAACTCAATAGATTCCGGGTATGAATTTGTGCCCGGAGAAGTTGAATTGAACGAGATTATAGAATTCAAGCATAAACCGACACATGAAAGTTCGCTTAAAGCCATTCAAGCATATTTCGGCTTTCTGGGTATGCGAGCGTTAAAAAGTATGCGCGGAGAGTTGTACGGCGTGCTGGAGGGAAGAAAGATAAATTATTCTGCTGAATTGACCATATACGGCAAAAACGGATATACCACCGATAACTTGCTAAATTTTTTATATGGCGTTTTGAAAGACCTACCTTTTGCCGATGGATTTAAGATTAAAAGTAGTTATTCAGGACCATCGGCCGCACCGTGGTTTAAAGCTAACAGCAAAGATCGAAGAGCCGAGTTCTGCGATGAAGTTACCGAGATGGGTGAATATGAGAATTTTACATATTCTATTTACGAGCTGCTGCTTAGCCACGGCGAAGGATATTGCAGAAAATTCGATAACGGCGAGTGGGACGATTTAAAATCCCGCTATTCGCAGTCTGTTCTGGATAAGGAGTACCCGAACGGGTGGTATACCCTTGGAGTAACTCTTGCTGTTGAATTCGGCTATGAGAAACATCCTGATATTCAGCGTAAACTGCGCGAGTGCGTGAAGAAGTATTTGTCTGATGAAGAATATGAACTCTGTAAGACCAATTGGCAGGATGAACCGGAACTGCTGATAAGCGATATCCAGTTTTTGCCAGATACTCTTCGCACAGTGCAGGATTTCCTTGACGAAATTAACAGTATTATCGAACCTATTAAGTCCGAATGCAGCTGCAGAGCCGACGGTGAATGGTTCCATTGTGAAGAGCCGTTTGCGTCTGCCGAGTGGAACTGGACGGATGACGGTTTCAAGTTAACCGGAGCCGAGGTATAAAATAACAGGAAAATGGTGTTATAAACAAAACCGCGATAAAAAACTTTGCGATCGGATTGCATTGTTCATTGAAGCCGCGAAGCAGAGGGCATATGCTGTTGTGATGGACTAACGGAAGAAACTGCGGCGGCATTCATCAATGCAAGTGCTGAGAAAATCGGTATAACTTTAAGACAATAATATGATACACATCACTCAGAAAAATGAGGCTGTTCATAAGACAAACCTTTAAGACATATCGGCAGAAGGAAAATTACATTAAGCAGAATTTTAACTTTACATTATGAAAGGAAGGAAAAATCTACTGACAGATCAATTGGCAGATCAGTGGCTGCAACAGTATGGAAAATATGTGGAAGATGCTCCGACTATTGATTTTAATGGGACGCTTTTGTGTTCACGGGGCTTTTGGATTCTCCAAAAGATAATCCGATAGTAAAAAAGGTTATTGAAAAAGGTGGTCAGTACCGTACAAGTGTATCCGGCTTGACAGATTATTTAGTTGTTAATCCCAGTGGTGCGGGTTACACAAACCTATCGACTATCTGTTTGATGAATCCATTCTGCGCGTCCGACACTGTTCCGTTTTCATCTGCTTCTTTGAAGTTTCTGACAACTACTTCGTTTTTATGAAGTGCTCGCTATGCTCACAGGAAGCGCGCGCACTTTGATTTTCATGCGGTTTACCGCACTTCATTAGCGAAGCGCCTTCATTTTTTCATGCACCAAATGTGCGCTTTTTTCCTGGCAGGGGCAGAGGGACTTGGTCTCGCCTGCCGGCTCGGTCGGTGCTTCTACACCCCTTGACACGCTCCGTGCCCAATATTCAAAGCATTTAATCTTAACAAAAAGTGAAATCGTTCGCTTCGCTCACGGTGAAATAATTTGCTCTG
>CAKSGG010000132.1 GCA_934454215.1 uncultured Clostridia bacterium | reverse complement strand
ATGCAGATGCTTGCAAATAAGATTAAATTCAAGCCGTGCAAATGCTGCGGTCATTATTTTGTGCCCGGCGGGCGCACGAACAGCGAATACTGCGACAGAATTATGCCCGGCGAAACAAGACCTTGCAATGAGTTCGGCGCACTGAAAACATTTGATATCACTCATAAAAACGACGATATTCATAAAGCCTATATCACCGCCTACCGTCGTATGGACTCACGCCAGCGCGCAAAGCTCATCACTAAAGATGAATTTAAACAGTTCGGAAAAATCGCCCGTGCAGAGCGTAAAAAATGCTATAATGGCGAAATTACCCTCGAACAGTTCCAAACCTGGCTTGATGATTTTAGATAAATGTATAGTAAAAGCAGCAGATTGAGGTCTGCTGCTTTGAGTTTATTTCTTGCATTTTGATCTAATTCATTCGAAATATAGATTTGTCTTTGCCAAAGATAAACTTTTGTTCTACATACATGGCGTTTCCGTATATTGGGTTAAATTTTATGTATTTACCAATCAGATTTCTATTATCTTTTCCAAACAATTTTTGAATAGGTACAGGAAGAACGTTGTTACTTATGGAATCAGTAGCCAATCCTTCAGAATAGCATTTTAACATATCTGGATAATCTGCCATATTGGCATCCTCTTTTTTTATAACATCAAATCCAATTTGAGTAAGACGTTTATCCATTGCGACTATATCACAAGATACACCTGTTAATTCGTCTATTTTTATATTTTTTGTAGAAGGATATTTGCCTGCAGTAAATAGTATGGCTTGTCTTTTCAATTTTATCACCTACTTATAAATATACTTCTCTATAACCTTGCTTTTAATGTCGTCAAGTTCAGCAATTTTATCACTAAAAACTATTTCATTTTCATCAATGCTATCTATATATGGTTCGACCCATTCGATATCATCAAAGGTGAATCCGTATCTCAGCATCCATATTTCATCCTTTTTATCCGTACCATATTTGAAATACTTTGCAAGTTTCTCGGCACGGGAATCATTTGTTACCTTGTAATACTGATGAAACATTGCATAAAAAATATCACTTAACTTAAAACCAATAAGTTTATCAAGATAATCGTATGTATCATAAACTATTAAGTCATAATCGACATCTTTGGCATATGTTTTTGTCGACACCAATGGATACGACTTAAGTTTCTTATCTGGCAAGTCATGACAACCATACATAAATTTAGCATTTAGTTTATCTGCTTCATTTTTCTTGCCTTCTTTATTCAAGCGACGTCTTTCTGCAACCTTTGAGGCATATGCATATCTGTACTGGCAAATTAACCTAAAGGTTCTACCATAAACTTTCCAAATCATTATTTTGATAGCAGAGCTTAATACAGCTTTTTCTGCAACTTCCAATTCCCTGCCAAGGTACTCTTGGTATAAACTCTGAAAGTCATCATAAATCTCTTTCATTTCCACATCCGGACCAACGAGCTTACCATCAACAAACATCATATCAAGCAAAGTTGGAATAATAGTTGTAACATTATCTGTTTTTAACTTTTCCAAATCCGAATTTGTTAAATTATATTCGTCTGAAAACTGGTCATTGTTTATTGCATCTTTATATTCATTGTATTTTTCATCAAGGTTATCATCTTTCGTATCTAATCGAGATATTTCAGCAATAGATTCATTGGATTTTATTACTTTTCTAAATGCACTCATCGCATTATTTCTCATAATTACACTACCAAAATCAAACTTTTTATCAGTAGTAGAACGCCCAGCACGACCAATAAGATTTTTAACGGAAAGAGTTTTTTTAGCTTCAAATCTATCAAGATAAACAACATCAAATGGCATATTAATTCCTTGTTCTAAAGTTGAAGTTGCAAAACAAATTCTACAATATCCTCTCTGAGTAAAATGCTCTAAGATCAAACGTGCCGTCAAAGGCATAGAACCATGATGAACAACTATTCCAAGCCGTAGTTTTTCCAACATATCAGAATTATAAAAATTCTTATCTTTGTTTGACGAGCCGATATAGTATTCCAGTTCCTCAATCATTGACAATGCCTCAGAATCAGTTATTTTAGGGCAAAGTTTAATGTATTTATCAAATTGCTTGTATATAGTTTTGTTGTAAATATGTGTTTTGGGCACATAAATCAGCACGCTACCATTACTGCGAATTGCATTTTCGATAGGGTCAAATTTGGCTTCTAATTTTCTTTCACCCAAAATTGTTTTATCCGTACCAAAGTGATAAAATTTTTTGTTCGTCGTATCGTGGACATAAAATATTTGTCCGACGTTTTTAAGGTTATAATTAGCTGAAGCAGAAGCGTCAATAACGTCATTTCTTTTAAGCTGAGCTTCTGGATTTTCTATAAAAGGATGTGCAAAAACATATTTAGCAGCGGGAAATGTTTTTAATGCGCGACGAACAATACTGTCAAAATACAAACCTCTGACAGAGTTTTCATCACTAAGCTGAGCCTCATCAAACAAAAACAAATCTATTTTTAACCAGCTTTTATTTTTAAACAATTCTCTTGCTCTTTCTGGGGTCAAGATAAAAATGTTATGAGTCGTATGTTTTATATTTATACGATCTACAAACGCTAAAACATTAACGCTTTTTACATCAACGATTTCAACAATACGATCATAATATTCATTTATAAGAGCACGTGATGGCACAATAATAACGACATCGTTTTGACAACTTTTTATAAGATTTCGGAACACAAAAGATTTTCCTGTACTTGTAGGTGCAGAAAAGCTGAAAAACTGTTTGTTTTTTATTTGCTTCAAAATATCAGCCTGCATAGGGGTGTAGTTATTTCCATACGTGTTCCTTATATACTGGCTATACATATCAAAAACAACACCTTGCAGGGTATCTGGTTCTGGATTTTTGTAGAATAACCCCATTATTTCTATAATCTCTAATTCAAAGTTTTCAAAATAATTAGGTTGAAATAATTTGAAATAAGATAAAATCTCTAAAACAACAGTATCTACTGGACCATTGCTGAATACTTGGTTTTTAGCATAGTCTGCTATTTCATCAAGATCTATCCCATCTCTTATTTTCGAAATTATATTTCCGCGTTTCAAAACATCTTTCATATGTTCACCGCCAGTAAAATTATTTCTTCATAAACTAATAAAGCCTTAAAATCATCCCGCTCTTTTATCTTTTTTATCAAATTATCAGAAGATGTACTACGAGCAGAAAATGCAGCAGCAAATCCTTTTTGCCCGTTTGAAGCTCTATTTAGTGATTTGGAGGTGCAAAATGGTTTTAAATCAGGTAAATCCTCGATGTCTTTTTTGTCATCAATAAATCTCTTAATTTGCGGAAGTGCAGAAGAATAAGCACTTGTTCTTGTAACATATTTAGCTTCGCCAAAAATCACGGTATCTGTAAGAATGTTTGCACTATGAAAATCAAAACCTGGATTTCCAGACCTTTGTTTTCCGAGAAGCTCAGCAAGGGGAATATCCAAATAACCTAATTCATTTATTAAGGCTTCTCTTGAAAGCTCAGAGACAACATATTCTCCTGCTTCTTTTGTGATTTTATCATCGCTGCATTTCGCAAACTTTTCTTTTATATCATCAACGGTCTTTTGAGCTTTTGAATTAAAAGCTCTTTGTTCATATTCTTCATCAAAATTCTTGAGCCAAGATAAGTCCATTAAAAACTTAAGTATATCCACAAGCGTAACAGATATATCTTCAGGATCTATTCTAATATATTGCACCTTTGCCGGTGATAATTCATTTAATAGTCTGTGCTCAAGAATTTTCACTTTAATTCCCTCACTTTACAAAATCCGAAAGTATTTTCCAATCGTCGCTTTGAATATCGTCAGAATAGTTTTCCATACAGATACAAAGTTCATCCGTGCTATCATCGTTACGAACAATGCCACCTTTTAATCCATGCTCATTAAGGTATTTCTTTAATACCTCGAATTTTTTAGGTGTAAATTTATCAATATCATGACTTGTTCCACTTCTATCAAAGCCGCCTTTTGTTTCAATAATCCAAATTTCACCTTTTGCACATATGATATAGTCCGGATAAAACAGTTTTTGTTTTTCAGAATTATCTTGATAAACTATAGAGAGGTATTCGTTTCCTTTATCACCGTTTTTATACCACCACTCAACGCTCTCTGCACGTTCACAGAATTTCTCGAATTTAACTTCGGGCATAGACCGTGGAGCAGCAGAAGATAGATAACCCTGATATACATTCTTTTCATATACTATCTGTGTTTTTGATTCACCATTGTACGTAAAAATACATGACTGCGGAATATAAAAATCACTTTTTGACACCATTGGCATATCCATTTTAAGCTGAGCCATTTCGTATGCCATTGCCTCGCGCACAAGATGCTTTAATCTATCTGCGTTATTTAATACGAAAGAATATACTTCTCTGGGCTCAAGAGCAAGAATTTTTCTGCTATAATTGAACTTCTTGTCAAACAGTTTGCGTATAATTGTATTCATAAAAGAATACTCCATCCCTATTTCCAAACCGATTCTGCCTATCTTTTGATGATAATCTCTGCCGTGTTTGTGAGTATTGAGCTTTTCGGTTACGCCAATGGTATTCATTTCGGATGCCGAAAAATCAAGCGTTGCCGTTTCTCCGGAAACTGTATATCGAATTATATCCTCTTTGAAAACAAATCCATATGCTTGTAATTTGGTTCTGTTCTCGGCTTTGTTTGTCGATAATCCATATTCTTTCTCTACATAATTCACTATAGCTTGCAGTGCTTTTTGAGGATTGCGATGGTCGGTAACCATACTTCTTTGTTCCGAAACAAGTGTTACTGTCTTATACTCGTTTTTTAAAAATAATGTGCATGCATTTAATGCATTTTTGTCCAGTGCCAATTTTACTCCGGCAGTAAACTTTTCATCAAAAGTATATAGATAACAACTATCAAGCAAATCGTCATCATAATGCTTTGCTTCCGGCATACGACGAATACGTCCGATAGTCTGTATCTCAAAGGTTTCATCCATATTGTCACGGAGTTTAACAAGGATATGTGCTCTCGGACAATCCCAACCCGTTGCAACGGCCTGTTTGATAATGACAACTGAAGATGTTGCATCGGATTCTTCTATTCCCTCTAAATTTTCGTGTCTATCAGAAAGCCATACTGCAAGTTGACCGTTTTCGCAGGTTATTCCTTGTGTTTCAAGATATCGTTCGACACCCTCTTGCAACGTTTCGGACTTATTAGGTATCTGAACGACAATCAAAGGATTAATATCTGCGCCTTTCTGCAGAAACGCAGCACGAATTTCACGCTGTTTTAACAGTGCTTTTTCAAGAAGATAAGAAGTTTGATTTTCTGTTTCTACGGTTTGAGGGAAATCTTGATTGATGACAAGTAATTTTTTAATAAGGCCCGCCGCAATTACTTCTTCTTCTGGAATTTCGATAATCTCCGCCTTTGCTATGCCTCTCGGTGTAGCAGAGCAACGGATAATTTTGTCCGTGTGAAAATACTGTATGATTTCATCGGCTTTTATCGTGTTGTTTTGGTGGCTCTCGTCCACGATAATCACAAAGCGGATACCATCATTAAGAGCGTGCCCAATATGCTCTAAAAAGTTGGTACGTTCGCTATCTTTAAGGGCGTTGTTGCCCTTCTTCGTCAGCTTTTCCCAATTTATAAAGCAACTGTCGTTTTCCTCAAAACCCGCCGTCATAACATCGGAGAGTAGTTTTGTCTGCGAAGCGTGGATATACTTATCCATTTTCGCCTTGCTTTGTTCCTCAAGATTGCCTTTGCCTGGTGTGAGCCATACAAATACGGTGTTGCGGTAAGATTGTACATATTGGTGCATAAAATACGTCATAATAATAGTCTTTCCGCTTCCCGTAGGGCTTTTGAGGATAATATCACGGACTGGCTTGTCCATAGCCTCAAACAGCGATTTTACTGCCGTAAGTTGAAATTCTTTTAATTCCATACTTATTTGTCACCATCCTTTTTCTTAAATGCTTCTGCGAAAGAATCTGACATTTGCTTTCGCACTTCTGGGGTATTCATTGCAGATGTAAACATGCCGCCGATTAAGCCACCGAAAACATCTTTCATAGCACCATATTTTGCAGAGTTTTCGGCTTCGCTTTCCTGCTGTCTCAACTTGTATTCGTACTCTTTCTCCATAATTTCAAGCTTTCGTGCATGCTCCTTATCTTTTACTTCTGACTCTAATCGATATTTTTCTTTCAAAGAATCAATATCAACCTTGTGCTGTTCCATGAGCTTGTCTAAATCGTGTTTGTTTTGCTCTTTCGCTATTTTGATTTGAGAGGAAGCATTTTTCCTTGCTACTAAATATGTACCAACTCCTGCTATAACGGAAGGAATGCACGCTATTAATAAAGTTTTTATAAATTCAACCAATATATTAACCCTCCTGCAAGTCTTGATAGTAGTAATCGGGAATAATGTTAACTTCAATGCCGTGTTTAGCAAGGGACTGTTCCTGGACCTCATCTGGTAGCAAATCGTGTCCCATATACAGTTTGCGACATTTGCCGTATGCTTCTATGTTTGCCATAAAGTCGGAAAGCTCTTTCTCAGTCAGCACGATGGCAATTTCAGCGTTACACGTAAAGTTAACGCTGTTTTCAAGTTCAACAAGCTCACGGATATGCAAAAGCAGTTCGTCCGCATATTCGTAATACATACGATCAGAGATGGGTATATAGTCAACCTTATAATATTTAAGACTTGCGGTGTACCCATCTTTGTCAATAACACGCTTTATACGTTCATAAGTCACATCACGGCAAATATTGCTTTCGTTGTTAGTGCAAAGGATAAATTTGCGATTACCGCCATCATCTGCGTTTAATTTCATAACGGCGTGTCCTGTTGTTCCGCTACCTGCGAAAAAATCAAGTACCGTGGAATTGTCTAATGCTGCAAACTCTATTATGTTTTCGAGTATTTCTTCATCTTTTGGGTTTTGAAATACATTTTCACCCATAATTATTCGTAATCTTTTGGTGGCAGCTCTACCATCTTTATAAAATACACTATATGGAGTGGACATTTCGTTATCTTTCAAATACGTTTTTTTACAGGGCACGCTTGTTTCATCATCTCCAAAATGCACTAAATTTTGAGAGATAATTTCTTGCATTCTCTCTTTTGTTGGGTAAACCCAACCACGGTTTGGCACACGGACAGGCTTGTGTGTTACAGGGTGTAACACCTCGTATTTGGGACCTCCACCACCAGGCCACGAAATATCAGAAGGGAAATAAATCCCTGTTTCATCAATAAAATTGTAGTGAGAGTGATTTCGAGCAGGGTGGTTTTCGGGCAAGTTTTTATACCACTGTTTTAATGCACTTGACATTTCTCGATAATCAGAGCCGTATTTTTTCTTTAACTGCTCATACTCTTTATATATATCGTCAATTCCTTGTTTGCGTTGTTTCCACACAATTTTATTTGCCTTTAGATATTCCATTGATTTCACATAGCACAGCATATATTCGTGTGAAACAGAAATATATTTAGAGTCATTTTTTCGTCCCGCTGCCCATACCAAGCAAGTGACAAAGTTCTCAGCGCCAAAAATTTCATCGCACAGAACTTTGAGAGGAGATTGTTCGTTATCATCAATGCTTATAAAGATAGCTCCTCTTTTTGTGAGCAAATTACGTGCAATAAGTAATCGATGCTTTATAAATGACAACCACTTGCTATGACTAAACAAATCATTTTTATCTATAAAGTTATCATCATATACAAAATCCTTATTACCCGTATTGTACGGCGGATCTATGTAGATAAGGTCGATTTTGCCTTTATGTGTTTTTTCAAGCAACTTGAGCGAAGCAAGGTTGTCACCCTCAATGAGAAAGTTCATCTGTCCGCCGTTATCGATGAAAAGGTCTTTATATTCGGTTAATACCGGAGTATGTGTGTCCAAAACCTCGTCAATCTTCTCTCGGTGTTCCTCAAAAACAAGTCCATATTTCTTGCCATTAACATCTTTTTCAAGGTCAGAAAGATATGACAACAAATTACCGGTATTTTCATCCTGTGGTGCAGTAGCAATATAATTACGAATCTCTTTGATTTTATTTAGCAAATCCTCACGCTTTTGTTTTGATATATTAGTGCTCATTGTTTTCCTCCGTAAATTTTTCCAACAATTCCGCATTTAGAATATCGACCTGCATTTTTAATTCCGCTATAATTTGCTCATCGGTTGCACAATCAAACGGTACGGAATATGACAACAATTTAGTGGCCGTAATTGTTGCCACTACTTTATCAGATATTCTTAATTCATTTATTTTTCTTATAGCTTCAGCTCTGTCAATATTACCTTTCAATTTATATTGATTTATTATAAAGTTCCTATCGGCTATATCTTTTATAAGTTTTTCTTTATCCGAATCTTTCATCTCTTACACCTCTTCGTTGCTGTTAAATACTATTATATCTCCATACTCGACCAAATTCACATTACCCATTTCATTTGCCTTATCTTCACAGCCTTTTGTAAAGCCTGATTTTGAGAACAGATAATAATATTTAGTTTTGTAATTGAACAGTTCGCTTCGCTTCACAAGTGTTTCTAAAACGCCGAGATCAACCTTTTCGTTTGTCCATTTACATTCCGCAAAAAGGGCAGTGTTTTTGTCCTGCTCGCCCATAATGTCGATTTCTTCCTGGCGCTTTTCTTTCGGATTATTGCCCCACCAGCGACCGAGGGCTGTAAACTCAACCGGACAGTTGCCGGAAAGGAGCTGTTTCCACAAATACTGTTTACAGATTTCCTCAAAAACCTTGCCCATATAGTCCGAAAG
>CAKSGG010000131.1 GCA_934454215.1 uncultured Clostridia bacterium | reverse complement strand
GCAAAAAACAGCTTCAAAAGGCTTATTTATGCCTTCAAAAGCTATTTTTATTTTCTCCAACTCCTAAAGTCAGGATTTTACACATCAAAATCATGAAATATTATCTATTTTTCAGGTTTTTTTAGAGACTGAACTGAAAAGTTAAATTCCACTTTTCGTACAAAATAGAATTTACTGTTTCAAAAAAAATATTACTCTAATCTTTTTGACATGCACTTGCAAAATCTTTAAATAAACAAGACATACTATGATCTGTATACACAAATCCTTCAGGATGCCACTGTACGCCTACAAGATATGGATATGCAGGATCTTCCACTGCTTCTACAACACCATCATCTGCATGTGCTGTTACTTTCAGATTCTTCGCTACTTCTTTTAATGCCTGATGATGAAAAGAATTCACATACAATTCTTTTCCAAACAATGCATATAGTTTTGAATTCTTTTCTATCGTTACACGATGTGATACTTCATTTCTTGCTTCTGTCTGTGAATGCAAGAACGTATTCTCACGATTTGAAAGATCTTGCCACAATGTACCGCCAAAGAATACATTCATGATCTGTACACCTCTACAAATACCAAGAATTGGTTTTCTTGTTTTCACAAAAGCTTCTAAGAAATGTAATTGCCATTCATCAAATGTTTTATCCACTTTACCAAGTTTTGGTAAAGGATTTTCGTGATACATTAAAGGATTCACATCAATTCCACCAGGAATCAGTAAACCATCAATCTGTTCAGCATATTCATGAATCAATGCAGGATCATCAATCTGAGGAATAATGAAAGGTAATCCTCCAGCATCATAAACAGAATTTGTATAGTTGCAGGAGATTTGATTAAATTTGTTTTCTACATGTGTATATGGTGGATGCGCCAATACTCCAATCACTGGTTTCATAATTAACTACCTTCATTCCCATTCAGTATACTCCAATTTCTGTTATGATATTCACATGGATACATTAACAAAACACTATTTTGATAAAGCATATGAAATGCTGAAAAATTATATTCAACCAACATATCAACAGCTTCAACAACGTTATGAACTCTTTCCAGAAGAGTGCTATGTTGAACAGATTGATGATTATTTCTATCTTACATTCACATATCCACGTGTTGTAGAGAATTCTTTTGAAGTATTGGAACAAGGATTGATTCTTGTCTATGATAAAGAACAAATCATCGCAGATATGGCATTTTCTCACGGAACAATGCATGATGTCTTGCATTCCAGTGACATCTTTGAAGAACTATCTCTAGATTCAGACTGGTCATTTTTACAGCACTATACACTTTGTAAAATGATGTTCCCTGATTACCCATATCCATTATGCAAAACAAACAATACAGATGAAATTGATGGCGAAGCATGCTTCTTTCATAATTCATATGTTACAAAACGATACAGACAACAACATATCTTTTCTAACATGTTAGATAATGCAAAAGAAATGGTTCTTCGCAACTGTTATCAATCTACAACATACTATGCAATATTCTCATTAGATCCAGATATTGCATGCTATGGAGAAGATACACCAAAAGAACCATATATTTATTCCATGAAAGATGAACCAACAAGATTGTTAAATAAAGCAATTCTTGAAAAGAAAGGTTTTCTTGGCGTCAAACTAGAAGATTTAGAAGACAGCCAGGATGGTGCAAAACTATGGTTTGCATTGTTGAAAGAAAATGAATTCATTCAAGAAGTAGAACCAGTATAAACTATCCTATAAACATTATGATGTGAAGTCATTATGATTTTAATTACTGCAGGAACATCTTGTTCCTGTTTTTATGATCCGAATAAAAAGAAAAGCAATTCATCTATGAATAAATGAATTGCTATAGAGTCAATTATTCTTCTGTTACTGGCAGTTGCTTACGATAGTAGAAATAGTAAGCAACATTCAATACAATACCAAAGATTGTTGCTGAAGGTGCAGATAATGCAATCTTAAACAAACTTGCATCTGGCTGCATTGTCATAATATACGCCATAGGTAAACGTACAATAAATGTCTGTGCCAATCCCTGAATCATCACCCAGAACGTTCTTGCATGACCATTGTAATATCCCATAAAGCTAAACAATACTGCAGTAACAATTGCTTCCAATGCAAAACCTCTTAAGTAATGAAATGCTTCCTGTACTACAGCAGCATCATTTGTGAAGATACCTGCCAATACATCACCATAAAATACAACACCAATAAATACAAATACACCAACAACAGCACCAATGCCAATACCCGTCAACATAGCACGAAACGCTCTTTTTTCTTTTCCTGCACCAACATTCTGAGATACAAAAGATGACATCGACTGCATTAAAGAACCAGGAATCAACATAACAAAACCTTGGATCTTACTCGCCACACCATATCCACTCGAAGCAGCTAATCCTAAAGAGTTTACAAAAGCACATAAAGCTAAAAAACTCAATTGTGTTAACAATTCCTGCAAAGCAATTGGTGTACCAATCTTAAAGATACCTTTGATTTCTTCATTCAAGCAAATATCTTGTTTATGAATATGAAAAGGCAATTTTTTCTTACGAATAATCAAAACAGAAAGCAGCACACTGATACCTTGTGCCGCAACTGTCGCAACTGCAGCACCAATTACATTCAAACCAAATCCCGCAACCAGAACAAGGTCACCAACAATATTCACACAACATGCAATTGCAACGAAGATCAGTGGAGACTTAGAATCTCCAAGTCCTCTAAATACAGAAGAAATCGTATTGTACGCTGTAATCAACAAGAATCCAGTACCACAGATACGCACATACTGCACTGTTAGATCCAACGCTTCTTCTGGTGCCTGCATCAAAACAGAAAGTTGTGGTGCAAAAACAATTAAAACAACACTCACCACAACAGAAATTATAGAGAATAAAGCAATTGTAGCACCAAGCAGTCTGCCAATCCTCTCTTCATTTTTCATGCCAATGTATTTAGAAATCTGTACCGTCACAGCCATTGCCAATCCCGCAACAACAAACGTTGCCAGATTCATAATATTACTGCCAGTAGAAATACCACTCAATCCAGATGTTGTTCCAAATTGACCAACAATCATTAAGTCAACTGCACCATACATGGCCTGTAATACCAATGCACCAAGAATTGGTATCATAAACTTAATCATCTTTTTCAAAATAGATCCTTGTGTAAAATCATTCATTAAAATTCCTCTCTCTTCATCGGATTTTCACTAAGGTCCTGATAAAACATATCAATGAATTGCATCATTACATTGATATCTTCTTCTTTATATTTCTCTAAACGTTTTGATAACGCACTATAGTAGGAAGCAATATAAGATTGATAGATTTCTCTCCCCTTATCCGTCAAAACAATATAAACAACTCTTTTATCTGTTGCACTATCTTCCTTTGTAATCCAACCCATTGCATCCATTGCACAAAGCGCTCTTGTAATACTCGGTTTTGTCTGATGCAATGCACTAGCAACATCAGAACCTCTTACCTTTCCCTTTTGATCTAATTCATAGATCTTATCTAGCATCTTCAAGTAAGAAGGAAGAATTTCTTTTGGTAAAGATGGTCGATTTTGTAGTATCTTTTCTGCTTTTTCAAAAGCATCTATGACTTTTCTTGCCTGATACGCATCCATATAGTTACCTCCGGTAATTATCATAGGTAATTATATGAATATAGAAGAAATAGTCAATAGAAAAAATGACCGTACTTGAACGGTCATTTCATCAATTCTGATATTCAATTTTTGCTTCATCCATGAATGGATAAGATACAATTTCATTTCCATCCAGATTACAACGATGCATATCAATCGCATGAATTGTTGCATCATTATATGTTGTGTAATAGTAGATTCCCTTGTTTGTATTCATGCAGGAAGAATAGATCGTATATTCATAATCTCCTTCTCTGACTTCACAACATCCCTTCTGCTGTTCAACACTGTGAATGATGTGGAAGAACTGAGATACACTTGCTTCTTCACTCTCTTCCTTTACACTGTTTGTTCTAGTAAATACACACTTTGCAAATCTAGAAGAACTGCTTAAATCTCCTGGAAGTCCTAGACCTCCCATGCCTCTTGAATATGTATGCAGATCAAATTCCTTGGAGAATGTATTTGCTGGCTGCTGAGCGGACAATGACATATATTGATTCAACAGAAAGCTTTGAATTTCAAATGGCGGATTGTTTGTTAATACACCATAAGGATTCTCATGCACATGCAGTCCATCCTTCATGGATTCCACTACAATGCATCCATTCTCATCCGCAATCATCCAGTGCAGATAAGCATCCGGCATCTGATCAGAGAACTTCTCATTATCAACATTCAGATTCTTCAAAGCCTCTTTTGCTTCCGCAATATTTGCACATGTACAAAGAATATAATTTGTCAGTTCAAACTGTGCTACGTTATCTTTGGATGCATCCAGTGGATGATAGACCGCATTTCCAACAAAGTTCAGCCCAGCCATCGCAAGCCCCTTTTCATTCATTGCTTCAAAATGATTTGGATAGCCAGCAGTCATAATACCCATGCCGATCAATGCATAATGATGATCCAGATCCTTCATATGTCTAAATGGGATTGGATAGTTTCTAGGAACAATGATGATACTTTGACCATATCCATGTTCATAGTCCAGATTTCTTCCAAAATAGAAATCTTTTGTTTTATAAGTTAAAGCTGTACACATATCTGTACCTCCTTTTCTTCATTCTAGCATTGTTATGAAAAAGGTCGATAGACAGTTTCTTAATAATATCTTATATTAATAGTTGTACATACAACTATTAGAGGTGTGATATGAGTGAAGCAAGAAAAATAGGTAAAATTGCTAGAGAAGCACAAAAGCTCAATGCAATGGTATTCAAAGAAACAAACCTCGGTTCTTCCGAGCTGGAATTGATCCATTATGTACGTCACCATCCAGGTACAACGCAACAAGAAGCAGCAAATAAACTACATGCGGAAAAAGGTGCAGTTACAAAAAGAGTCAGATCCTTAGTAAAAAAAGGATATCTCATCTGCACACAAGATATACAAGATAAAAGAAAACATCTACTATATCCAACAGAAAAAGCACAAGCACTTAAGCAATCCAAAACAAGTATAGAAGCAACATTCTATGACTGGCTGTTAGAAGATCTCAGTCAAGAAGAAAAAGAAGTATTTCTTAAAACACTAGATAAAGTGTATACAAAAAGCAAAAAAGAAAGTCGATCCCACTTTCCAAATGTCATGCAAAGGATACAAAAACTATGAAGCCATCGATTCTGTACTATTTCAAAAAAGAATGGAAGTCTTTGACCATTGTCACAATCACTGGTCTTATCTATAACTTTGGGTTAATTCTAGGTCCATACTTCGAAGGGAAACTCACACAAAGCATTTATGACTACTTCCAACAATCTATTTCTTTTCAAACAATTGTAAAAATCGTTCTTTTATATTTGTTTTCTATCAGTATTGTTCAGATTTCTCGCTTCTATAAACGTAACTATGTACGTATCTTTGCGAATAACACAAACAAGCGTTTTAAAAAGACAATCTATCAAAACATTCTTTATGCACCACAATCACAAATCAAACAGGAACAGACAGGTGCCTTGCTTACAAAAGCTATCATTGATGCCGATGACTGCAGTGAAGGGATTCGCAAATTCACAACAGAACTATTTGATACATGTATCGCATTGATTGCGTATCTATGCATGTTATTTCACTATGATGTAAAAATCACTCTGCTTTGTATTGTATGTATTCCACTCTCTTACTTACTGGCAGAAAAAATGAAAACACTTGTACAAACAACAAGTGAAAAACAAAAAACGATCACCGCATCCTTAAACGAAACAACACTAGATCTTACAAGTCATGCAATGATGTATCGCATCTATGGCTGTGAAGAAAACCGCATGCAATCCTATGAGAACATATTACAGGAGTATGAATCTGCTTCTATCAAAGCCAATATTCCATTCATGGCATTTCCACCACTCTATTTTATGATTACATTGCTTGGTTTATTTCCAATTCTATATTTAGGATGCCACTACGTAATACAAGGAACATGGAATATTGCCATCTTTACAACATATGTTGCCTGTTTCTTAAAGCTCGCAACAAAATCAAGTAAATCTGCTAAACTATTCAATTCTGTCCATAAAGCACAGATTTCATGGAAACGATTATCTCCATACTTATTAAATCCAGATACATCCATGCCATCTTCTTCTACCATCACATCACTCACTGTACAAGATCTATCATTCCACTATCCAAATGCCAATGATTTATTCAAGCATATTTCTTTTACATTACAGAAAGGTGAAATCTTAGGTGTCTGCGGAAAAGTTGCGAGTGGAAAATCAACATTTGGAAAACTATTTCTACAAGAAATGCCATATGAAGGTTTCATTTCTATCGAAAAACAGAACGTGACATATCTTGGCCATGATTTACAATTGCTCAATGATACGATTGAACACAATATCACTTTAGGCAAAGATATTGATATTCATCCCTACTTGAAACTTGTATGCATTGATCAAGAAATAGAACAGATGGAACAAGGCATCCATACAAAGTTAGGCAATGGAGGCATTCGCTTATCCAAAGGACAGGCACAACGCATTGCCTTAGCAAGAACACTTGTACACGCATCTTCTTTGCTTATCCTGGATGATCCATTTTCAGCATTAGATATCAAAACAGAACAGCAGGTATTCCACAATATCCAGTCTTACTGTAAAGATAAAATGATCATATTAATTTCACATCGTTTATCTATTTTTCAATACGCAACAAAAGTATTGCTGCTAGAACAGACACACGCAACACTATCCACACATGACGCTCTATGCCAGACATCTTCAACATACAAAACACTCTTAAGAGGTACACACAATGATTCTCAGCACATGTAAAAAAGTATTTCGCTCTCACTGGCTATTATCATGCAGTGTCATTCTATTCTTTATTGCCACAATTGCATTCACACTGCTTCCACCACTCTTATTCGCAAACATCATTGATCTTCTTTCCACAAAACAAAACATTACGTTTCTTTTGATGTTTTCCTACTTTATATTTTTCTTATTCGAAAGTATCAGTACATCCATTCGTGACAGCTTACTCATCATTCTTTCCCAAAAACTCACACATGCATTACGAAGTGAAATGATGCATCACTTCATGAACTTAGATACAGGCACAATCACAAAACAATCTCCAGGTGCTATCACATCACGTATCATCCAGGATGTAGATACATTAGAAGAACTATTCTCATCTGGAATCATTTCTATGATTGCGGATGCCTGTACATTGATCAGTATTCTTGTTGTGCTTTTTCAAAAAGCATCTTTAGCTTTTTATCTATTACTAATCTTACTTCCTGTTGTCTTCTTGTTTACACGCTTCACACAAAAGCAAATGCTAAAAAGTGAAATACAAAATCGAAAAGCAATCGCAGATGCAAATGCAATCCTTCCAGATACAATCAACAATCTATTGATGATCCAAAATCTGCAGGCACAGTCATTCATGGAAAATGCATATGATCAAACCATTGAACAAAGCTATCAGGCACTACAGAAAACAAACTTTTATGATGCAATCTACTCACCAATCATTTTAATCATCAATGCACTGACAATTGGCATATTGATTCTCATTGCGACAAGTCCAGAATTCACATTTTTTTCGATGAGTGCAGGAAACACAGTAATGTGTATGCAATATATTTCAAAAGTATTTGGACCAATTGAAAGTATTGGCATGGAAATACAGACAATTCAATCCTCTATCGCAGGAATTCATCGCATTCAGGATTTCTTTGCCTCAGAAGAAAAACAAGCATTTCAACCAGTTTCAAACATCCAGAATACAAATCCCATCATTTCCATTCAACATCTACATTTTGCATACGATACAAAAGAAGTATTACATGATTACAATCTAGAAATTCATTCAGGAGAACAAGTAACAATCCAAGGAAGAACAGGTGCAGGAAAATCCACACTCTTCAAACTCATTCTCGGCTTATACAAGCCAGATTCTGGAACAGTTAAAGTATTTGGTCATGATCCATCCACATTTTCACCTTCCATTCGTAGAACCATCTATGGCTATGTGGAACAGTCATTTCATCCAGTACACGGAACAATCAAAGAACAAGTATCACTCTTTGCTCCAGACATTACAGAAAAACAAATCATTCATGCATACAAACTTGTTGGTTTGTGGGATACCATTCAATCCTTTGATCAACAATTAGATACTGAATACAATGATGATCTATTTTCTCAGGGACAAAAACAACTCATTGCCATCGCACGTGCCATCGTTTTAGATCCACCGTTACTTTTACTCGATGAAATCACTGCAGATTTAGATACTTCTACAGAACAACAAGTTCTTCTCGCAATTCAAAATGCAATGAAAGATCGAACAGTCGTTTCAATTTCTCATAGAACATCAGCAATCACAGGAAAAATCATTGAAATCCATGAAAGCGCTTCAAATGAAGGGTAGCCAAACTATGATGGGGAGTGTGACTTTTGGGGTCAACTTTTGGGGAGTAGATTTTCACACCATTTGATAAAGTAAAAAAAGACAATATTACTGTTCTTGAATGAGCAGAAAATATTGCCTTTTTATTTTTTCTTTTTCATAATTTTTGAATGTCCGGTTCAAAAAATAAAAAGGAGTTTCACATGAATAATGATAGCACAATCCTGACTTCAGGAGTTGAAGAAAATAAAAATAGCTTTTGAAGTTATTTTTTGCTTTGCAGCTGATTATCGTAACATTTACTTCTTATCCTTTGTGGATCTGATAACAGTTCTCAGTTTTGATTTTTTGATGCAAAATCTAAAATAAGAATGTAGGAAATATACGAAATAAAATTGTATAGAAACCTACATTCTTATTTTGTATTTT
>CAKSGG010000130.1 GCA_934454215.1 uncultured Clostridia bacterium | reverse complement strand
TCTGTATATAGTGGAGCGGTCTTTTTTTAAACAAGCCGCAACTTCATCGGCAGACAATCCCAATTCTTTGCGTCTATTGTAAATTCGTTGTCCGACGTTCATTATATTCCACCTCAATTTTAAATAAAGACTTGACATATTATAAAAAATATGATAATATATGTATAGATAAGGAACGGTTTTGACGTTCCGCAAGGATTTTTAAATTTTTAATTTAGTCGTCCATGTGCGAAATGGGCGACTATTTTTTTATGTTCTTTACAATTTCCAACACTGTAATAAGTATCAGCAATTCAATTACATAATTCATACGCAACACCCCTTTCATAGAGGTGTCGGAACAGTCGCCGCCGTCCCTTAACTACAAAACCATTATAACATATGTTTCGCAAAAATGCAATAGTAAAATTAAAAAAAATAAAAAAATATGCATAAATGCGAAAAAAGTATTGACAAAATGAAAATGATATGTTATTATATAATCGTAGTCGCATTAATGCGATAAACAAAGGGGGTGAATAATATGTTAAATGTTAACATGCTTAAAGGGAAAATAGTTGAAAAAGGTATTACAATTTTGGAATTATCAAGAATATTAAACATAAATCAAGCTACCTTTTATAGAAAAATGAAAAATAATTCATTTAAAATATTTGAAACGGATATAATAATGGATGTTCTACAACTATCACCTTCAGAGGCAAATAAAATTTTTTTTGCTAAAAAGTCGCATAAATGCGACGATAACAAAACCGCATAAAGAAAGGAAGTGAGAAAATGAAGATAATATTAATAATAATGCTTATCCTGCTGCTAATGGGATATATCAGATGGAGAGTGACATCTGATGTATTGGCTGCATGGATAGCGGAAAATGACGGTTGCGAAACACCCACAAAGGAAGATATAGCACGGCTTACAAAATGGGTGATTCGCAAAAGATTAGGCATTAAGTCGCAGTTTTAAACTATAGTACCATTCATGTATTGAGTTATAAGGTTCGTTAATACTTGTGATGCGATATTTGATACAAATGAAATTGAAGTTGACGAGAATTTTGATACCACTTTCATGGTGTGTCCCCATACTGTATCATCTCGGATTGTATCAAGAAACTTATGCCCTTCCCATGTGATTTGCTCAACAATCACTTTCGGCATATCACCATAGGCATAATTATTGATTTTTGTATCTAAATATCCCGCTTCGCCGAGTTTAATTCCGGCATATACAATTTCATCAGTGCTAAATTTATCGATTTCAATGCCGTTTAAAATTGCTTGATTGGTTAACGATAAATTTTCTTCAAGAAATAGAAGTAGTTTACGGACACAGTTGTGATCAAGTTTCATGTTATGGCACCTCCTTTCTAAGGAGAGTATAGCATAATAATGGAAAAATTTCAAGTGACAAAACCGCATGAGGAGGTGAGGAATATGGGAAAAGATACTGCAGAAAAATGCCAACGTGTAGAAGATATTTTGCATGGAACATTAAATGAATTGTATGAAAGAGTTAAAGATTACACAAATAAGCCTGAGCAATTAAATATTTTAGTAGATTCTATCGTAAAACTTACTGATTGTATTTCAAGGTTTAATCGTCGAGTTTAAGAGAATCGTACACAAAAATAAGTATTCAGACGAAAGGAGGAAGCATCATGTACAGGGAGCCGTTAGATTACACGGATAATTATAAACTGATAGAGAGCTTGCGTCCAAATCCAGAACAGGTAATGTTCAAGGCGATTGATATTGCTAAAATGTTTGGAATATCAACCAAAACAGCAGCGCGAAAATTCAAGTACAATAACTTTAAACAGGTCAGCATAGCAAGTCTTGCGCGGCAGCTGTCAGTGCTGTAGTTAAAAGCAAGAAAGGAGGAAGCATCATGCTATCAAGAACATACATAAGGAAGCGCGCACGGCGACAGAAGCGCATACGTGCCGTTTTAAAGATATTAACAATCGCGGCTATCATATGGCTTGCGATACTGTTATCGGGCGGAAAACCGAAAATTATCGGATATGAGTACATGACCGGGACAAGCTTATGGGATTTATCCCGGAACTGTCCCGAAACGGTGGACAAGCGCGACTGCATTTCAGAGATTATCGCGCTTAACGCTATGACCGGAAGCACTGTTCATGCAAACCGCCTGTACATGGTTCCGGTATATGAATAAGAAAATGACCGCCCCCCTCTAAACCCGGAACGGTCATTCTCACCACAAAATCCCTACAACAAAGTATACCACAGCTAAGTCAATATGTCAAGAGGAGGAAACCAAAATGAGTGAAATGGATAATATTATGCGCATGGAAGCAGAACGCACAGGACATTACGGCGCAGATTATGAGGATTGCGCCGACTTTGATACAGAGCTTCCGGCATGCGACATCTGCGGTGCGACCAATTATGAATTTGCAGTAAAGGACAAAATGGGGCACACCGACGGCTGTTCAAACTGCCGCACAATAGAAAAGTTTTAAGGGGGCGAAATTATGGCAAATGAATTAATATGCATAAAACAATTGCCGATAATAGAAGAGCAGCTGCAGCTTGTTAAAACAGCTGTTGAGGAAAGGGTTGCCGCAGCGTTAAGCCTTATATGTACAGAGGACACGGTTCGAGAGGTGAAAAAGGCGCGTGCAGCATTAAATGCGGAACTGAAACAGTGGGAAGAAAAACGGCTTGAAGTAAAGCGCGAAATAATGAAACCGTACGAAAATTTTGAGAGTGTATACAAAGAATGTGTGCAAAACGTGTATAAGCATGCTGACGAAGAATTAAAATCCAAAATACAGAGCGTCGAGACTGAGCTTAAGCAAAACAAGGAAAAAGAAGTTAAGGAATACTTTTGTGAATATGCAAAAAGCTGTAATGTTGACTGGGTGCGATTTGAAACAAGCGGCATAAATATTACGTTATCCGCAAGTCTGAAAAGACTAAAAGAGGAGGCAAAAGCTTACATTGATAAGATATGCGAGGATATGGACATTATAGACGCTCAGGCAGAATATGCGGCTGAAATGCGCGCCGAATATAAAAGCGGAAAGGGAATTTCGGAAGCAATCACCGCTGTAATAAGCAGGCACAAGGCGATTGATGAGGAAAAAGCTGCTCAAAAGACAGTTGCCGAGGAAAACTCGGTTGTTGCGGAGTCGATTGAATGTGAGCCGCTTACAGCACCCAAAATGGTAGAATGCGAACCGGTATATTCAATGACTTTTACCGTACGGGCTACTATTGAGAAACTAAAAGAATTAAAAAAATATATGTCGGACAACGATATGGAATTTACAGGAGGTAACTAATAATGAGTAATCAGCTTGAACCAAAGAAACCAACGTTTACAATGACTATCAATTCAGATAATTACAAAAAATTAATTAATAAAACATTAGGTGACCCCGAACGCGCAAGACGTTTTGTTTCATCAATTACATCAGCGGTCGTTACAAATCCGCAGCTGCAGGAATGTGACGCTGATACCATAATCGCGGCAGGTTTTTTGGGTGAATCGCTCAACCTTTCACCGTCACCCCAATTAGGACAATATTACCTCGTACCTTTTAATGATAACAAGAACAAACGAAAAGTCGCACAATTCCAACTGGGATATAAAGGTTACATACAGCTTGCAATCCGCAGCGGACAGTACAAAAAATTGAATGTTCTTTGCGTAAAAGAAGGCGAGTTAATCAGCTTTAATCCATTAGATGAAGAAATAGAAGTGAAACTGATTGATGATGAGGAAGAGCGTGAAAAAGCAGCCACTATAGGCTATTATGCTATGTTTGAATATGTAAACGGTTTCAAAAAGGCTATTTACTGGAGCAGAGCAAAGATGGAAACACACGCCCAAAAGTTTTCAAAAGGGTATGCCGCGCACAAGGGATATACTTTTTGGGAAAAGGATTTTGATGCAATGGCGTTAAAGACAATGCTGCGCCAGCTTATTTCAAAATGGGGCATCATGTCAATAGAAATGCAGGAGGTGTACTCAAAAGATATGGCAGCGCTCAATACAGACGGTACATGCGATTATGTAGATAATGACAACGGTAATGTTATTATTCCTCAGGAAGAACCCGGCGATGCTGAAACGGTAACACCGGGCAATTCGCAGCAGGTGAATATAGATGAACTATAACATCATATCCACCGGCTCAAAGGGAAACGCCGTAGTTATAAATAAAGAAATACTGATTGACTGCGGCGTGCCCTTTAAGGCACTTACCAATATAGCGGCTGAAATTAAGCTTGTATTGCTTACGCACGAACACGGCGACCATTTTAACAGGCGTACGATTAAAAGACTTTCGCATGAACGTCCTATGCTGCGGTTTGCATGCTGTGAATGGCTTGCAGACATGTTAAAAGCCGAAGATGTTTCGCGAAAGAACATTGATGTATTGGAACCCGGGAAAAAATACAGTTACGGCACATTCTGCGTATCGCCGGTTAAGCTGTATCACAATGTCCCGAACTGCGGCTGGCGCGTATATCAGAACGGTGAGAAGATGTTTTATGCCACCGATACAAATACCCTTGACGGAATAACGGCTAAAGGTTATGACCTGTATATGGTTGAGTGCAATTATGAGGACGAAGAAATTCGGAACAGAATAAAAGAAAAACAAGAACAAGGGCAATATGCCTATGAAACCGAAGTAATTCATAATCATTTGTCAAAGGCCAAATGCGATGATTTTATCGTAAGCAATGCAGAAGATAACAGCACATATGTATATCTTCACATGCATGAGGGAGTGAAATGTAATGATTGAAAATGTGGGATATATCCAAAACGTCAGTAAAGACCATGCGACTATTTTGGTTCCCATTGATAATCAGTATGTGTTTGAAAAGCAGAATATTACAGAGTGCCTTGTAAGATTTAATGACGGTCGTACAATCTCAGCTGAACAAAGGAAAAAGATATATGCGACAATCGCAGATATTGCAGATTATACAGGCGATGTTCCGGATTTTGTGAAGGAATGGCTAAAATATCGCTTCATCGAAAAATACGGCGGTGAATATTTCAGCCTGTCTGATTGTGAAATGACAACGGCAACCGACTTTATATCTTTTCTGATAGACTTCTGTTTTGAACAGAATATCGGAACGCGCGACACGCTTTTAAATCGCGCTGATGATATATCGCATTACCTGTATTCATGCCTTGCAAACAGACGGTGTGCGGTGTGCAATGCAAAAGGCGAGGTTCACCATATAACAGGCTCAAAGGTTGGTATGGGCTTTAACCGGGGCAGAATAGACAATGTCGGCAGACAGGCGGTTTGTCTTTGCAGAAAGCATCACAATGCCGCGCACAACGATGAAAAGGGATTTTTCGGTAAATATCATATCTACGGCATAAAACTTGATGAATATTTAATAAAGAAACTAAAGCTTTAAGGAGGTGTTTGCATGTCGGATTCAGAACTTTTGAAATTGCTTGAAAAACCGATGACACGCAGTGAGTTGGTTATAAAGACGGGCGAAACGGACAGAGCCGTACGCAAGAGAATACAATTGCTGAGAGAAAACGGCTATAACATAATCAATCGTCAGGACGGCAAGGGATATTTTCTTGCAAGTGATGAGGAAACGCTCAAATACGCGCGTATGAGAAGAAAACGGGCGATTGCGGAATTTAATGCCGCAAACCTCATGGAAATGCGCTGCACGCACAAGGACGGTATAGAGATACCGGTAAAAGCGCACTTTCGTACAATCGGATACGAGCAAGCTATGAAAAATCAAATAACAATGGAGGATATAGTATGAATAAGGTTATATTAATGGGACGGCTCACGCGCGACCCGGAAATGCGACAGACGCCGAACGGCGTCGCAGTATGCAGCTTTTCGATTGCTGTAAACAGACGCTTTGCAAAGGAGGGTCAGCAGTCGGCTGATTTCATAAACTGTACGGCTTGGCGTCAGCAGGCGGAATTTATCTGCAAGTATTTCCAAAAGGGTTCGATGATGGCGGTTGTCGGAAGTATTCAGACCAAAAGCTGGAGCGATGATGCCGGCAAGAAACATTACGCGACAGATATTGTTGCAGATGAAGTATATTTTACAGGCTCAAGAACGGAACAAGGCACATCGGCAAAGTATGATAACGGAACAGACTGCAGCACCGGATTTTCGCAGCTGCCTGATGATTATTCCGGTACGCCGTTTGATGATATTATGCCGTAAGGAGGACGATTATGGAATATATAACCGAAATTAAAGCGTTTTATAATTTGACGGTTGATAATCCTTTATCTACAGGGCAGATTGCTTTATGGCACGCACTGATGTACATAAACAACAAATGTCACTGGACGAAAGATTTCACGGTATCAAATACTACGCTTCAATTATATACAGGGTTATCAATCCAAGGTTTAATAAAGGCGCGAAATTCGCTAAAACAAAAAGGACTGATTGATTTTACGGCAGGAAGTCGCGGTCAAGCTACAGCCTATACAATAAAAACATTATCAAATAGTGTAACAAAAAGTGTAACTAACGGCATAACAACAGTTGAATTATCAAGGAAACAAAAGTGTAATAAACAGGATAATAATAGTTTAACATTAAAAAGACAAAAGACAAAGACAAAAGACAAAGACAGTATAAACCCCTTTATCCCCTTTGAGGGGAAATTGCTCGAAAGCGTAAACACATGGCTTGCATACAAAGCAGAACGAGGGCAAAAATACAAACCTACCGGACTTAGAACACTGTTCAAGAAAATTCAAGATGGTGCAGACGAATACGGCGAGACGGCTGTTATCGACAGCATAAACAATTCTATCGCCAATAACTGGCAGGGGTTATTCTTTGGGCAAAAGCAAACTGCATCTAAAAGCGATAATCCGTTCTTTGATATGCTCAAAAATGAAAACTCAAAGGATGAGGAGGATATTTTCTGAAATGGATAAGACTGAAACATTAAAAATTATGACGGTCATTAAAACGGCATATCCGAAATACTACACAGATTCCGAGACTTCAAATCTTCAGGCGGCAGTTAGATTGTGGAACAGCATGTTCAAGGAAACAGACTATTCTGTGGTTGCGGCAGCGGTAAAAGCATATATCGCCACAAATAAATTTCCGCCGACGATTGCAGACATCAACGAATATATTGCGTCCATAACCAAGCCGGAGGAGAAAACAGCATTTGAGGCGTGGGAACTGGTAAAACGCGCTGTACGCAACAGCAGTTACAATTCCGAAACGGAATTTAACAAATTACCTGAGGATATACAAGCGGTGGTCGGAAGTTCGGAAACGCTTCGGACATGGGCAATGAGTGATACATCTACGCTTGACAGTGTTATAGGCTCGAATTTTCAAAGGGGGTATAAAGCCCGACAACAGTGCAATAGGCGCCTTGTCTTTATAAAACAAGCTCCGGCAGCGCTCACACAGAACCAACAGAAAAAGATAACGGAGGAAGCTAATGAGAGTTGAATTTACAATCCCGGGCGAACCGCAGGGAAAGGCGCGTGCACGAACAGTAAGAAATAAATACACAGGTGCAATAATGTCATACACGCCTGAACGGACGGTAGTGTATGAGAAAATGATTGCACTTGCATATAAGCAAAAGACCGCCGAAAACTTTGGGGCAAACCCTGTAGTAGTGTCGATATATGCATATCATAGTATTCCGAAGTCATGGAGCAATCGAAAGAAAACCGATGCCGTCAACGGATTAATACGACCGACCAAAAAGCCCGACGCTGATAATATCGCAAAGATTGTTTGTGATGCACTTAATGGCATTTCGTACAGAGATGACAGTCAAATTGTGAATTTGTTTGTGCATAAATTTTACTCGCATGTGCCGAGAGTTGAAGTTGAAATCTTTGACATAAATGCGGAGGTGCAAAATGGCTGATACATTATGCTGGAGCTGCAAGCGTGCATTATGCGGCTGCAGTTGGTCGAAATACTTCGTTCCGGTCAAAGATTGGAAAGCGAAAAAGACAAAAATTAACTGCGGCCCGCAAGGGTATACTGATAGCTACAAAGTCATAGCCTGCCCGGAATATTTGAAAGATAATCCGCAAGTGGTTAAAGGACAAGCGGTACAGCGGCAAAGATATGCGACAGTATCAGTAAAAAGCAAATGCCGTGCTATTCTTGTAAATGCCGATTTAACACAAAGAGAGCTTGCAAAACGCTTAGGAGTATCATCAAGCACGATATGGAAAGCAGCTAACGGCAGATTTTTAACAAAGTCGGTAGCAGATAAAATAGAGCAGGCATACAATGAGATGCTAAAGGAGGAAAACGGACATGCTGTCATACAGAGCAAAACAAAAACTTAAACGAAAGAATGACCGCGATACGCAGAAGATTATGCATGAGGCGGCACAGCTTGCAGTTGACAGTACATATTTTTTAGCTGTTTATGCTGCGAAAAAAGTATTTAAGGAGCGTGCAAGCAATCCAAAGCTTGAACAGATGATGCTTGAAATGCAGAGGACATGGCAGGCGATATGCGATAAAAAGGTATCCGAACAGACCTTGTGCGACAGCATCGAAACAGAAGTGGGAATAAGGATTGACTTAAAAACACATGAATTTTTTAATATGAGAAAGGAAGATGTAAAATGACAAATTATGTAGGTAAAAAAGTATTGGTAAGAGGCATTCAGAGCGGAGTTTATTTTGGTGAATTGGTTTCACAGGATAAACAAGAGGTTGAGATGAAAAATGTTCGCAACCTATGGCGTTGGAATGGAGCAAATACATTGCTTGATTTAGCTGAAAACGGTGCGAAAAAGGCAAATGATTGCAAATTTTCAAACAAGGTTGACAGTATTGTTTTGACTGATATATGCGAGCTTGTACCGTGCTCCGATAAGGCTATTAAAAATATAGAGGGTGTTGCAGAATGGACGTTTTAAAGATTAAACAATTTTTAAGTGACGGCAACGGCTACGGCTACGGCTACGGCAACGGCGACGGCGACGGCAACGGCGACGGCTACGGCGACGGCGACGGCTACGGCGACGGCTACGGCAACGGCGACGGCTACGGCGACGGCTACGGCAACGGCGACGGCAACGGCTACGGCTACGGCAACGG
>CAKSGG010000129.1 GCA_934454215.1 uncultured Clostridia bacterium | reverse complement strand
TTTTAACATATTCGGTAATATCAATATTAAACACCTTGCCGTCTATATTTCCCTCGATAAACTGACTGCCGACCAAAGCGGAATCGGTAAACACACCTTTGCTTTCCATGTCGCTGTATGACGCTGTATCCGGCTTCCAGTCAGTGCCTATTGAATATACCTTAGCGGTAACGTCATCTCCCTGAATATCGTTAGGTCTTTCCTGAACCGGCGCTCTCATTATAGCCGAAGCTATGTTCTTTCCGCTGAGACTCGAAATATCATATTTAATATAATGAGCAATGCTATCCCAGCCTATCCATCCGTCACTGCCTACATAAATCGGCTTGCCATCGTTTTGAGTCTTATCTATACATATTTCACTTGTTGCTGAAACTGCTGACGGAGCATTGAAGTATTTTGCAACCTCCGAATTGAAAAGCTCTCTGAACTCAGCTATATCCGTTTTATTTGCAGCCTTTACAGCACTGAATATTCCTTCTTTATTGCTTATGGAATTATAAGGTGCAACGGAAATTCCAAGCTCATCTTTAAATGCGTTTATCATATAATCAAACTCAGATACATTCTCCGCCTTGCCAAGTGCTGAAAGCAGGTTTGTCTTTGCCTTTGTTTTATAATCGGCATAAACAGCCTTAAATTCTTCAAGGTTATTTATTTTTGTTCCCGAAGCAAACGCAAGAGCAATTAAGTCTATGTTGTTTTTCATATCCTCATCGGATATTCCACAAGCTGTTCCGTACTCTTCCAAAAACGCCTTTGTTTCAGATACCTTTTCGGTATTCATACCCGAAACGAGATTGTTCATATATTCGGTTGACAGCTTTATCGTCAGCGGGCCGTATGTTGTGTTGTCGTTACGTCTTTTCATCAGGACGCTGTTATTAGCAGTAAGCTTGAATGCAGCCTTATCAGCCTTATCAGCTATTAAGGTCTTATAGTAATCCGTAATATCTATATCAAAGCTTCTGTTTCTGTAATTGCCCTCAACCAAAGTTTCACCTATCAAAACAGAGTTTTCAAAAACTCCTGCATTATTCAATGTATTATAGGTCTGTCCCTGTTCCCAGTTTGTTCCCATGGAATATAAATAAAATGTTACCTTATCAAGAGTTTCATTGTCAAGCTCTTCTCTGTCGGCTGTTTTTAAATTTACGGTTACAGACGTTATTGCGTCTGCCGGAATGTTCACAGCGCCGGATATATCGTATTTTATGCAGTGAGCAACCTTATCCGAGCCAATCCATGATTCCCATCCGATATCAACCGCATCTCCGTCATCTGCATTTACATACATCTCCTCCGCCGCATATAATGTATTAAACGTATATGATGCGTCATCAGCATCAGCATACACATTTTGCATAAGCAATGAAGAAACAATTGAAAATACCAATAATATACTTAATCTTTTTTTATTAATCATAATAATATCCCTCCAATTTTATTTTTTCTTAGCAAGAAATTCATCAATCTGCCTTTGATATTCGGCAAGAACCTTTTCCACTCCTGCCTCCTTTTGCTTTTCCTTAAAGGTTTCAAAATATTCATCAGGATTTTGAGCACCCTTATTAAGCACGCTGTACTGGCTGTTTACCGTTTCAATAGCCGTAAGCTCCGCCGTAACGTTACTGTTGTCAAATGTAAATCCGCTGAGAGGATATTCAACCGCCTCGTCATTAAGTTTTTTTGTTTCCTCCCAAATATTATCGTCATTGCCCGAAAGAATATATGCGTTAAACTGATTTCCGAACTTCCAGTCGCTGTTATTCTGAAAATATCCCGAATTGGAATCAACAACTATATGTCCCTCATCGTCCTTTGTATAATGCTTGCCCTCTATTCCGAAGCAGAATATATTATAAAGCTCCTTATTCGTATTTATAAGCTCTATAAATTTCATTGCTTTTTCGGGATTCTTGCTTGTTCTGCTTATTCCCGTCATAGCATTTACCGCTCCCTCGGCAAAAGGTCTTCTTTCCTCATTCATGATTATATATTCATAATCATAGCCCGTAGCATTTTTTGTACTTTTTTCAGCACCGGGTTTCCATGAACCGTAGCATACGGCATATTTCCCTATTTTATAATCCCCGCTGTCGTCCGTAACGGTTAAAATATCCTTTCTTATATATCCCTTTTGATACCATTCGTAAAGCTTGTGCGCTCCGGCAACAAAAACGTCATTTTCATATGCCGGCTGAAGCGTAACCTTGTTCTCTCCGCTGTGAAGCTCGTCCTGAGATGCGAGAAAGCCTGTAAATACCTCATAGTAGTTTTCATCTGTCCACGGGCGCATTCCCATCTGCGGACGGTATGCGTAAAGCTCGGTATGGTTATTTTTAACCCATTCCATAAAAGGCTCCATGTCATTTATGGATTTTATCTTTGATTTGTCAAGTCCAAACTCATCTGCCAAATCTTTTCTTACCGCTATTGCCGGCTTTAAAGACATTGTCTGATAATTGGGAACGGCATATATTTTACCGTCGATATACGCCTGCTCAAAAGCAAGCGGACTTATCTCATCTCTAAGCTTTGGAGCATATTTATCTATCATATCCGTTATGTCCATAAGTCCGCCCCGTTTAACTGCCTGACTGTAATTGTTTACATATCCCGTAAACATAAGGTCGAATATTTCTCCCGACGCCATCATCATCTGCATTTTTTCCGAATATGAACCGTCGTCTATCATTTTAAGGTCTATTTTCGCTCCGATTGCAGGCTCTACAATTGCATTCGCCGCATCCATCACGCTTTGCATATCAAGTTGTTTATCTCCGGGAACATACCATGTAAGCACATCGCCGCCGCTTTCACCTCCATCTTGTTTTTTTGCAGTGCATCCCGGCAGTGCCGCAAGCATTACGGCAGCCAAAATGACTGATGTGATTCTTTTTTTCATCTTTTTGACCATTCCTTTCATTTTTTTATCGGAGCTGTAAAAAAGAGTGCAGAACACTTAAAACATATCGGGCAGTGTTTCAAGACAGTCTGTGCCTTTTTTACATCTCCTGTTTTATATTTAAGCAAACCGCCTCCGTCAGTACATTTTTTGATATTTTATGCCGAATGCGGTCTGCTTATATATCAACCCTTTACGCTTCCCACGGTAAGCCCTCTTACAAAATACTTCTGAAAGAACGGGAATATCACAAGAGTCGGGCCTGCAACAACTATTGCCATAGCCATTCTCACGGTTTCCGTAGGCGTTTCAGACGCTGAAAGCATTGAGCTTACATACGCATTATTTGAGCTGTTTTGAAGTACTTCAAGATTTTTGAGTATTCTCTGCAAAAGATACTGAAGGCTTATAAGGTCATCGTTATTTATGTAAAGAAGCGAGGTGTTCCAGTCGTTCCACTTTGAAAGAAACATATTGAATGCGATTGTAGCCAAAACAGGTTTTGAAAGCGGCAGCACAAATCTCCAAAAGATTGTATATTCGCTTCCGCCGTCTATTTCAGCCGATTCAAATATTTCCGTGGGCAGTCCCTGAAAAAACGTACGCATCATAAACACGTTCCACGCTCCCACAAGCCCCGGAAGGATATATATAAGCATTGTATCCTGCAAATGATAAACCTGAGTCCTTATAATATAGTCCGCAACCATTCCTCCCGAAAACAGCATTGTGAAATACAGGAAAAACGACAGCCCCGTTCTTCCTCTCAATCCCTTTACTGACAGCGGATAAGCTATCATTGCCTGAAGCACAACTCCCAGAGCCGTGCCTATAACGGAATATGTTATCGTTACCTTATAAGACTGTATTATCTGATAAGGATTTTGAAGTATGTATTTATATGCCTGAAGTGAAAAATGTTTCGGTATAATGCTGTAGCCGTATTCTATTACGTCTTTTTCCGTTGAAAACGACGCTCCGAGGAGCAGAAAAAACGGATAAAGAAACAAAAGACACAGTATTATAAAAAATAAATTAAGTACAATTTGAGATTTTCTTTTTTTCTTCATTTACGTATGCTTCCTTTCATTAAAACAGTCCCAAATCTTTATCGATTTTTTTGCTTATGCTGTTGGTTAATATAACAAGTATAAGTCCGACAAGCGACTGCATAAGTCCGACAGCCGTACCCGTTCCCATATCTCCTATTACGCGCATAAGTCTGAATGTGTATGTGCTTATAACATCGGTTACATCATAAAGCGAGCCTACATCTCTCGGCACCTGATAAAAAAGTCCGAAATCGGCGTTGAATATTCCGCCTATAGACATTATCGTAAGAATTGTAACTATCGGAACGAGGCTCGGCAGCATTATGTTACGCACCTTGTCCCACCGTCCTGCGCCGTCCATATCAGCCGCCTCAAAGAGGGTTTGGTCTATTCCCATGAGCGACGCATAGTAATAGATGCTTGTCATTCCCACTCCCTTCCATGCGTTGCACACCGTGAGAACAAGCGGCCATATTTTAGGCATTGCATACCAGTTTTGGTTTTCTCCGCCCATTTTTCTTATTATTGCATTTACAACTCCCGCCTCGGGGCTCAGCAGAGCATAAACAACATATGATACCAAAACCCACGAAACGAATGTCGGCGTTATCATAGAGGTCTGATAAAATTTCGTTAAGCCTCTGCTTGTTACCTGATAAAGAAGTATCGCTATCGCAAGCGCTATTATAGTTGTGGTAATTATAAAAACCGCATTCATTCCGACAGTGTTTCTTATAAGTTTCAGGCAATCTCTCGACTGTAAAAACACCTTGAAGTTGTTAAACCCGACCCATTCGCTTCCGAATATTCCCTTATCGTATCTGTAATTTTTGAACGCTATTATTATTCCGCCCATAGGAACATAACAAAACGCTATTATAAGAAGTACGGGTATAACGCAGAGCGAATAAAGCTCAAGCTCCTTTCTTTTAAATCTTACATTTTTTTTCTTTTTATTACTCTTTAATGCCGTTTCTGCCATATGTCTTAAAAACACCCTTTCGCAATTATCTTTTTATATTAATTATATCCGCACTCTTATAACATTTCAATGAACAAACTAAACCATTTACTGAACAAACTAAATATTTTTCACAAATGCACTTTATTTTTTATATTATTTATGATACAATATACAAAACAAATTATCAGTCAAATTGAGGTACAGGGCAATGGAATTATATAATCTTATTATTATTGATGACGAACGGCTTTCTCTTAAATGTATTGAAAGCTTTATAAACTGGCACGAATACGGATTTAATATTTCGGGCTGCTTTGACAACGCCCGAGACGCTTTAAATTTTATAGACAAAAACAATGTTCATGCCGTTATCACTGATATTCAGATGGATATTACCGACGGAATTGAGTTCACAAAAATCTGCCGTCAGAAATATCCCGATATGGCAGTTGCAATAGTAACGGCTTACAGAAATTTTGAATATGCGCATGAAGCCGTTCAGCTAAATGTTTTGGGATATTTATTAAAACCGCTTGTTAAAAGTGAAATGATTAAGCTGTGCGAAAAAATGTATTCCTTTATTCAGCGCAGGGAGCTAATCGCAAATTCCGGTCTTGAAAATATAAACAGCGATTTTTCCAAGCACGACATACAAATTAACTGTCAGAAAATATTTCTGGATATTTTTTATAACTTTGTATCCGATATTGAGGCGGCAAAAAATGCACTGGTATGCGAAAACATACTGTCGGAATCAAAAGAATGCTACAGTGTGCTTTTAAATATCACTCTATGCGAGCATGAGGCATATCTGAAAAACATATGGAAACACAGCGAACACACGCTTTACAATGCCATATGCCTTCTTATTCCGTTTCGGTTTGATAATTCGTTTTCCGTACCTCTTATGTACTCAAACGGTCAGCTGCTTGTGCTGCTTGTTTCGCAAAGCTCCGAAATTCTCGATACCGGCAGCACGGTTACTCAAAGGCTTTCAGACTATCTCTCAGAAATGGCGAGCCAAAATCTTAAGCTTACCGTTTCCGCCGAACCGATACATCATTTTTCATCTATAGAAGAAATGGTAGGCTTTGTAAACCGTCTGCCGCTTCTTAAAAGCACTGGAACAAATGAAACAATTAATCAGATTACGGAATATATAAACAAAAACTACGCCTCAATAGAATCTTTAAACGATGTGGCAGACTATATTCATTTAAATCCCGTATACCTCGGCAGATTTTTCAAAAACAAAATGAATGTTACGTTTAAATCATACCTCAATAATTTAAAGATAAACAAATCAAAGGAATTTTTAAAGGACCCGAAGCTCAGCATATCTGCCGTTGCGGCATCATGCGGCTTTAAAAACGAAAACTATTTTTACAAAACCTTTAAAACCATAACGGGCAAAACGCCCCAGCAATACAGACAGTCATATCTCGATTAGGCGGCTTATTATTTACGGAAAGGAAATCATGACGTGAGGCTTACACTTTCAAATTCTGCAAGAAAAATTATAAAAAAGTATCATTTTAACAGTACGTTTTTTCAATATTTTAAAAAAATACTTCTGTATTTTTCCATACCGTGTATTTTTCTGTGCGGAATAATTTATTTTACATACGTAAGATACTACAATTCAATAACCGAAAATTCCGTTACAACAAGCTTTGAAAAGGTTAAAAACACCACTACGAATATATTTTCGGAAATATATAAAAGAAAGGTTATGTTCGGAACAGACAATACCATTTTATCATGTCTGCTTTTGAATGAGGACGACTGGTACACTCCGAAAAACGCCGAATACACGCAGTATGTAAATAAGCTTATAAACAGCACCATACTTACGTCCGATTACATAAGCTCCATATACCTCTATTGCCCGAAATACGACTATGTATATTCGTCCTATTCACCAAACCCCATTGAAAGCTTTTACAACACATCCTGGTACGAATACTGCAAGGAAAATAATACGGCGGCATTTATATACTCATATTCCGATAAATTTACAAATGACGAATGTATATCTGCGGTATTTCCGATAGAGCGAAACACGGAGCTTTTGGGAATACTTGTATTTAACATAAATAAGTCTGTTTTTTCGCAAATGCTTTCTCTTAACTCAGACTCGGAAACGGCTTATCTTTTCTTTAAGGATGAATTGATTTTTTCATCGAAAAATACCGCCGATGCCGAATGCAGCGGGCTTGCGCCCGATTTTTCCATTCAAAAGACTAAAAATTCCATCGTCTGCTCGGAAAGTCTTGATGATTATAATCTTTTTCTGCGTATGGATACCGAAATATCAGACCTTATATATACCAAAAATTTTACGCTTATAATACTGCTTATTCTGATTATTACGGCTCTTGTTATACCGTTCGTTATATCCTTCTTCGTGTCCATGAATGTATACACATCCATAGCAAGCATTGTAGTAAAGCTTCAGAACGTATACGGAAACACCGATACGGAGCATACAAAAAACGAAATAGAATATATAAATAACAACATTATAAAGCTTATCACTCATTCAAAAAATGTGGAGCAGGATTTGGCGGAAAACATAAACAAGCTGAAGCATACGCAGATAATATCGCTGCAAACACAGCTAAATCCGCATTTTCTTTATAACACTTTAAATTCCGTCACGCTGCTTGCCGCCGGAAAAAACATAAGTGAAATTGACGTTTTAATACGCAACCTTTCCGATTTGCTTACTTATTCTCTTGATACTCAAAATACTGTTGTAACAATCAGGCAGGAAATGATGTATACAACATATTACATAAACATTGAGGAAATAAAGTATCAAACAAAATATAATATTCAATGGAACATATCAAATGAGCAATATGAAATGAAAATACTTAAATTCATTTTTCAGCCTATTATAGAAAACACGCTCAGACACGGCTTTAAGCATAAAAGCAGTGATTCTCTTACGCTTACCGTTTCGTCCAAAATATCGGGCGGCAGCATACAGTTTACTTTTTATGACACCGGATGCGGAATAAAAAAACAAGAGCTATTAAAAATCCGTGAAAATCTGAAGTCATCCGCATTTCCCGAAACAAAAAACATAGGCATATATAACGTAAATCTGCGTATAAAGCTCATTTTCGGCGATGAATACGGCGTTGAAATAGATTCCGAGGAAAATAAATTTACAAAAGTTACCGTAACTCTTCCTATATAAAAAACGGTGATATTTGCAGGCGCTTACCTGCCTCGTTTCTTTAAATTCTTGCAGCTGCAATATCAAAAACATATTGAAAATACAAAAATTATTGCATAAAATTAAGGGACTGCTTTATCATTACAGTCCCTCAGTCCGTTTACACTATTCGGTTTTTAAAATATTAGCAAGCTCGGCTCTTGTCGCATTTCCTTTCGGGTCAAATTTATTTTCGTCCTTACCCTTTACAATTCCGTTTTCAGCCGCATATGCAACTGCCGCTTTTGCCCAATCGGAAATATCACCGTCACCGGCAAAGCTTGTTGTATTCTTTTCGCCGTTGATTTCACCGACAGTTTTTAAGTAGTTATATATTACTAAGAGAATTAGTATTTATGTAATGCGTGGTGTAAGTGGTTTTCTTCCGTACCCTTGACAGCTTGTAATTTCAGTTGTCAAGTTTTTTGCAATATAAGATAATCGGCTTATCCATGCGGTTTCCATTACTCATATTCAGCATACATTCTTATTTGACATACAAAATACCGAATAATACGATTTTGACTTATTTCAAGTAATTGTCCGGCTTTTCAATTACTTCATCATTATCGTATCTTACATCGATGTATATGTCCATTGTAGTCTGTATGTTTTCATGCCCCATAATTGTATGTACCATTTTCATAGGCACTCCCGCATAGATTAAGTCAGTCGTAAAATTATGTCTGAAATAATGCTTGGTTTGATATACTGTTTGACTCGCCCTGCAAGTCGTCGTCCCTTGACAATCTTTCATAAAGGGCGATTATCTTGTCTAAATTCTTCACCGCTGACATCATCTCACCTCCGTTCTTTTATTGATAACCGATAACATTGAAATGCTATCTATAATGTATTCTACCACAGTTTTTCCGTTTGGAATCCATTTTGCATAAACGGTATCGCTTTCATTGAATGTAAACGCTGTTACCCGATTTTCCTTTGTTTGCGGGTCTGAATACCAACCGTCAAAGTCATAGCCGTATCTTGTCGGAATAAAC
>CAKSGG010000128.1 GCA_934454215.1 uncultured Clostridia bacterium | reverse complement strand
CGAGCCTATAGGCTCAGCCCGGGTCATGCCCCAAGGGGGCTAGTGCAAACCACCGGCACGGCCGGTGGTTATGATTCCAAATCGCGCTTGTAAGAATGTCGAGAATATGGTAGAATAGCCCCAAAATGCGAGGTGCGTCAGCAATGGGAAAGAAGCAAATGAAATGGTTCCTCGCGGTCAGCGTCGTGTTGATCGCCGCGCTGTTGGCGGCAACGGCGCTGATCGAGCAGCCGGACGAGCAGATGTCCAGTATGCCGCTGGCGCTGAGCTTTGAATATCATTTCGCCATCAACATCGGAAGCCCAGATACGAGCTTTGCCGAGCAGTTCCTCGCCGGCGCGGAGCAGGAGGCGCAAAAGTGGAACGTTGCACTGGAGGTAGCTGAGTTGAACTCCGCCTACGCCGATAACGGCACCCCCTTTGAGGTCTGGGCGGACTATTGCAACATGGATGCCATCATCGTAAGCGCCGCTCCGTCGGCCAAAGAAAGCTCACTCGAGCCGTTTTCCGCAATTCCATGCATTTCGATAAGAAACGATGCCCTCCCTGATAGCAGCGCCTATGTTGGGTCGGATAACTATCAGGTCGGCTACGACCTCGGCGAAGCCCTTTGCAAAAAGGGGATGAATCTCACCGCAGCGCTGCTTCTCCCGGAAAAGGAAGATCAGGCTGTTTTTTCAACTCTGAAGGGGCTGTACGATGCGCTTGAAGCCGGAAGGACCGTTACCATCGTTGACACCGTATATACAAAATCCGATCTTTTGACGGCAATGAGCGCAGCAGAAACGCTGCTTCTGTCACCGAACGGAAGTCCGGACTACATTCTCTGTTTGGACGAAACTCTGATTTCCGGCGCGGTGCGCGGTATTATCGACCTGAACCGCGTCAATTCGGTCGATGTCGCCGGTATCGGCTACTCCGATGAAATCGAAACCTATATCCAGAGCGGTATCGTGCAGATCACCGTGAACACCGATCCCTTCCGCATGGGTGAGCTGGCCGTGCAGACGGCGGTCCGCGCCTGCCGGGGCGGGCTGGACACGGCGGCGCAAGAATATCTGATTCCTCATACGGTGGTGTCCTGATACGATGAGAAGATTGAAAATCTGGGAAAAGCTCGGCATTTTTGTCCTCGTCCTGATTATCGTAACGGTTCTGATTATGAACCTGTTTCTGGAAAAGGAAAAGCAGACCTCCAGCGCCTACCAAAAGATTCTGGAAAATGTCGTTCTGTTGAACGATGCGACAGAGCATCTGAACGAGGTACTCGACGAGCTGGAGCTTTATCTGTCGCAGAGCAGCACGCGCAATGTGGACCACTTAAATGCAAAAATGGACAGCCTGTATGCAACCGTGAACGCAATGCCGACCGTATTTGCCACGCAGACGGAGCAGATGGCCTACAACGACATCCGCAATATGCTCATCTCGCTGAGCCAGTGCGCCAACGCGTCGATCAAGGCCTGCCGCGGCAGAGATATTGAAAAAATGTCGGAGGAATTCGCACGGGCGAATTCCATCGCTTCCTCGGTCGCCGGGAGCATCAATTTTCTCGTCTTTGAGTACATGACGGAAAGCAAGGCGACCTACGAGCAGCTTGTCGCAGACAGCGCGGCCATGCGCTATGCCACGGTGATGATTCTGGCCGTCATCATTTTGCTGATTTCTGCCGCGACCATCCTGATTTTACGAAATCTTACCAAGCCGCTCTCCCTGCTGACGGAGCAGGCGGCCGTCATTGCGCAGTATCCGGAGGACGAGCATCAGATCGATATTGCCTCTGACGACGAGGTCGGCGACCTTGCCGCTGCCTTCAATAAAATGTCCAAGCAAATTCGCCGCTATATCGCGCGGCTGAACGAAAAGGCCAATCTGGAAAACGAGCTGCGCAACAGTGAGCTGAAAAACCTGAATACGCAAAATATGCTCCGCGACGCAGAGCTGAAGGCGCTGCAATCGCAGATCAATCCGCATTTTCTGTTCAACACCCTGAACTGCATCGCGCAGACGGCGATGTTTGAGGATGCCGCAGAAACCAATTCTCTGATTATCACCGTATCCAATATGCTGCGCTATAATCTGCGGCGACTGGAAACGCCGGTTACGCTCGGCGAGGAGATCACAAATCTGAACCGCTATATCTGCATTCAGAAGCTGCGCTACGGCGATCGGATTCATTTTGAAACGGACATTGATGAGGATATGCTCTCGGTGCAGATTCCCTGTCTGACCATCCAGCCGATCGTCGAAAATGCCGTAATTCATGGCTTTGAGAGCAACGAGTGCGGTGGCACCATCCGCGTCGATGCGCACAGAACGCCGGCCGGTGAACTCCTGATCTGCGTCGAGGATGATGGCATTGGCATGGATGCGCAAACGCTCAGTGAACTTCAGCGCACAGGCGAAACGACCAAAAATCGTGGCGGCCACTCCACCGGCATCGGCATCAAAAACGTCATCAATCGGTTGCAGCTGTTTTACGGCAAGAACATCTTTGAAATTACCAGCGTTGCCGGACACGGGACCGTTGTCCGGCTCAGAATCCCGGCTGACCAATTACAAGCTCCCAGAGAGGAAGTGTAACGTATGTACCGTTTACTTATTGCAGACGACGAACAGATCACTCGCAAAGCAATCCGTATGTTGGTGGACAAGTATGTTCCGGAGATCACGGAGATTTTTGAGGCCGATTCCGGCCGGGCAGCCATTGAGCTTGCCGCCAATGTGCATCCTGACCTGATCTGTATGGATATTAAAATGCCGGGCATCGATGGCCTTGAAGCGGCTCGCTCCATTTGCACCACTGCGCCGAACACCTCGGTCATCATCATCTCCGCATATGATGAGTTTTCCTTTGCGAAGGACGCGCTCTCGCTCGGCATCAATCACTATCTGCTCAAGCCGATCAGCAAGACCGAGTTCCTTGCGGCGGTGCAGGATATTCTGGAAAAGAAGGGTCTGCAAAAGAAGCGGGCCGACAGCCACTATCAGCTCAAGGAGCAGGTCTATAAGGTCCAGCGCGAGCTGGACCGACAGATTACCTATTCCCTGATGATCGGCGACATGGATCGGCTGGAGGATTATCGGTATTTTGAAACCATCGGCGGGACGTACGGCGGCTTTTCCGTCGTAATCGACTTTCAGAAAAGCCCGACGGAGGAGGACACGGTCAAGGTCTATTGCGGGAGAAATTTTCGCCGGATTCAGAAGGTCCTCGATCGACCGGAAAAGGGGATTGCGTTCAACTCTCTTGGCACGAGAATCGTAATCTTCTTGTATAACTACACACAGACGCAGGATCATGATGCATGGGTCAACAGCCAGCTACACTGGATTACTGCGCTGCTTCAGGAAAGCGGCGAAGTCAATGCCGCCGTCGGTTACGGCCCGTATGAGGAGCAGATGGAGCGGCTCTCGCTTTCTTACTGCGCTGCCGCCCGCGCGGCCATGCAGGGAGGAAAAACGAAAGGCATTCTGCTCTGCCCGCCGCTGAAAAGGTTCTTGGACTATAAATACCCGATGAAGCTGGAATCGGAAATCTTCCGCGCCATCGCCTCGGAGGACAGGGAAACGGCCATCGAAATTTTCTCAAGGCTGATGTCTTATGTCGTTGCCTATTCCGACGGCAATCAGGAATTCATCTATCAGCAGATTTTTATCTTTTCAATCGGCTTGGCGCGTTTCTGCGTCGAAAAAGGAATCGAGGATACCAGCAATCTGGGGCTCGAATATATGTATGACACCATCGCCATTCATAACTGGTGCATCTCCAACATCGATCGCTGCCTCAAAAACCTGCGGGACATGAAGGAGGACTATTCCGACGATCTGATCGGCGAGGCCATCGCCTTCATCGAGGAAAACTACAGCTCCGTGATCTCGCTGAGCGATATCTCCGGAAAGGTCAATCTCAGCTCCTTCTATTTTACCAAGCTCTTCAAGGCGAAAACCGGCATGACGTTTGTCGAGTATCTGACGAACTACCGCATGAAGGTCGCCAAAAAGCTGCTGGAGGAGAATATGGAGATGAAAATTCAGGATGTCGGGGAACACGTCGGGTATACGGATTATAAATACTTCTGCAAATGCTTCCGCAAGCAGAGCGGCGTGACCCCGGCAAGCTACCGCAGTCAGCTCTCTCCTGGAAGAGAAAAAGATAATCGCTAGACTCCAAAATTTCATAGCGAAAGCCGCATCGTCTTGTTCGGACGGTGCGGCTTTTTTCTATTGCGGCGGAGGAAATTTTTGCGGTGCAATATTTTCCGTTTCGCTTAGGAAAAAGCAAAAAGATCTCCCTTTTTTCCCTCCAAAGCCGATGTTATTATTAGAAAAAAGGAGAAAAGCCATGAAAGCCCAAGTAATCAATGCTGAAGATGCAAAAATCAGCGACGTCCGTTTTGCCTTTCCCGGCGAGGAAAATCTTTTGTGTTCCGGTCATTTTGAGTGGCGCAGCTTTCCGCTGGAAACAATGCTGCGCACCAATAAGGTCATCTCCGGCATTTTGCAGGGCTGGCACCGGACCGTCGAGTTCGACACGCTGGAGTATCACGACGATACGGAAAACTTCTACTTTACCGAAGGCACGTGCATCATGCCCTTCGGGACCCGCGTTGGCGACAGCGTTGATCCCGATTCGCTTCAGTTGGTTCGGATCCGTCCCGGCACCCAGGTTGAAGTAAAAGCAGGTAAGCTCCACTACGTCCCCATCCCGCTCGGAGATACCTTTCGCGCTTACGTTTTCACGCCGCTGCAGGAATCGAAGTTTGTGCAGCTCCCGGAGCTGCTCATCGGCGAATAAACCATATGAACAGGAGGCATTCGAGTGAAAAGCATTTGGACGATGGGCGAGATGATCGTTGAGATCATGCGCACAAAATCAGAAGTACCCCACAGCACCCCCGGCGAATACCTCGGGCCGTACGCCAGCGGCGCACCGGCCATCATGATCTCCGCCGCTGCACGCATGGGTGTGCCGGCAGGCATCATCGGCAGTGTCGGCCGGGATGCCTTCGGTGATGTCATCGTTGACCGGCTGACCGGCTGTGGCGTGGACTGCTCCCACGTAAATCGTTCCGCAAACGCGGCGACCGGTTCAGCCTTCGTCATGTACCACGACGACGGCTCCCGCGAGTTTATCTTCCACATCAACGGAACTGCCGCAGTTGATGTACCTGTACCGGCGCTTGATCGCGTTGCAGCGCCCGGATATTTCCATGTCATGGGCTGTTCACTGACCGTAACACCAGAGTTCTGCCAAAAGATCGTCGATACGGCGCTCCAATTTGCCGCGCACGGGGCGGAGATCAGCTTTGACCCTAACATTCGGCCGGAGCTGCTGCGTGACGACAATTTCAGCGCGATCGTCGCACCCATTCTTTCCAATTGCTCCGTCCTGATGCCGGGTGTGAGTGAGCTGCTGATGCTTTCCAAGAAACCCGGCGTTGAAGAAGCCGTGGACTATTTATTCGCGCAGTACCCAAGTCTCAAGCTCATCACGCTGAAAAACGGCTCCAAGGGCAGCACAATCTACTCGCGCGACGGGCTTGTTAAGGCGCCAACGTTCAAGGTCGAACAGCTTGACGCAACCGGGGCAGGCGACTGCTTCGACGGCGCATTCCTTGCCTCGCTCCTACAGGGTAAAAACCTCTATGAAGCCGCCTGTAATGCCAACGCAGCAGGCGCACTGAACGCCGCGGCGTTTGGTCCGATGGAGGGCCGCATCTCGCCGGAAACGGTCGCAGCACTGATCTCCGGAGAAAATAGCTAACAAAATCACTTCAAATCATGATTAAAGGAGTACCGCCATGAAATACGGACTTTTGTTTCACTACTGGATGAAAGACGCAGGCAAATGCAACTATCTTGAGGTTGCGAAGAAAATCAAGGCCGCCGGTTTTGACGTGATGGAGATCGATGCCGGGGATCTTTACAAAATGACCGATGAAGAAATCGCGGCGCTGCACGAGGCGGTCACTGCGCTGGGCCTTGAAGTTTCCGTCAACAACGGCACCGGGGCGGATGTGGACCCCTCTGCGGACGACCCTGCCATTCGAGCTGCCGGCATTGCGTATCTGGAAAAGCTGATGCGCCAGATGGTCAAGCTCGGCACCAACACGCTGATCGGCGGCTTAATCAGTGCATGGCCCGCCGACTGGTCGGTCGATCACGATAAGGAGCGGACTTGGGGCTACGCCGTTGCTTCCATGAAGCAGGTCTGCAAAACCGCTGAGGCGCTGGGAATCACCCTGCATCTCGAAATTCTCAACCGCTATGAATCCTTCCTCATCAATGATGTTGCGGAGGGTCTGAAATTCATCGACGAGGTCGGCAGCCCCAATCTGCTGCTGCTCATCGATACGTTCCATTCCAACATTGAGGAGGACGATCTTCCCGAAGCGATGCGCCGCGCAGGAAAAAAGCTCGGCCATATGCATCTCGACGAAAACAACCGCAAGCTCCCCGGCCTTGGCTCTCTGCCGTGGAAGGAGATGGGCGAGGTCCTGCGTGAGCTGGACTTCCAGGGCTATCTCTGCATCGAGCCTTTTATGCTGAAAAACGGCCCGCTGAGCAAGGCGGTACATCTTTGGCGTGAATTTGTCCCCGCTGACATCAGCGACGAAGCGTATGACCAGCTTCTGCTCGACTCTCTCGCGTTCCTCAAGGCGAATTTTGAAGCCTGACCCCTTTTACCGGCCGCTGCACGCATCCTGTGTGGTGCGTACAGCGGCCAAATTCATGCGAAAAGGAGAAATACGAAGATGCTGCATCCAATTTTGAAGATTCTGAACGAACGCAGGCAGGGGAAAGTCGTCGGGATTCCGTCCTATTGTACCGCAAACCGCAAGGTAATCGAAACGATATTGCGCGATGCCGCCAAGCATGGGCGTACTGTGCTGATCGAGGCAACGGCCAATCAGGTCGATCAGTTCGGCGGCTATACCGGAATGAAGCCGAAGGACTACGTGCGCTTTATCGAAGAAATCGCCGCACAGACCGGCTGTGATATGCGCCAGATCCTTCTCGGCGGCGACCATCTGGGTCCGCTGACCTTCTGTAAGGAGCCGGAAGCCGCAGCAATGGACAAGGCCGAAGCATTGGTGCGGGCATACGTCGCGGCGGGCTTTACGAAGATTCATCTGGACACGAGCATGAAGGTCGCAGACGACCCGGCGGGCGCACTGGACAAACGGGTCTGTGCAAGACGCGGCGCTCGGCTGTGCAGAGCAGCAGAAGAAGAATTTACACGCTACCGTCTTGAGCATCCCGAAGCGCTGCATCCGGTCTATGTGATCGGCAGCGAGGTCCCCATCCCCGGCGGCGCAACGGAGCAGGAGGACCGCATTTCTGTCACAAACCCGGAGGAGCTGCGGGAGACGCTTGCGATATATCTGGAGGAATTCAATGCCTGCGGATTACAGGAGGCGTGGCAGTACATCATCGCCGTCGTGGTGCAGCCAGGCGTTGAGTTCGGCGACGACGCAGTGTTTCTGTATGACCATGAGAAAGCACAGAAGCTCGTCGCGATGCTGGCAGATTATCCCAATCTCGTCTTTGAGGGCCATTCCACAGACTATCAGACCGAGGCGTGTCTACGGCATATGGTGGAAGATGGCATCGCCATCTTGAAGGTCGGTCCGGCGCTGACCTTTGGCTACCGCGATGCGCTATTTGCCCTATCACATATTGAGCAGGCGCTTATTCCCGCACAGCGCCGGGCCAATTTCCCGGCGGCTCTGGAGCAGGCGATGCTGAATCACCCCGAAAACTGGCAAAAGCATTACCATGGAACGCCGGAGGAGCAGCGCCTCGCCCGCAGCTACAGCCTTTCGGACCGCGCACGGTATTACATCGGAATGCCGGAGGTCGTGGAGGCGATCGATCGGATGATGGCGAATCTGAAGGATGTTCATGTCCCACTTGGGCTGATCTATCAGTATTTCCCGCAGTCGTCTCCGGCGGTGTTGACCGGAGCGTGCGACGGCAGCGCGGAGAAGCTGCTGGAACGTGAGATCATGCACTTCGTGAATGATTACATTGCCGCAGCAGACGAATGATACCCGTAAAATTTCATAAAAAATGCGCTGCCTCGTCGGCAGCGCATTTTTATCAGGCTTGACTATCCAGCCAGCGGCAGGCATTCAGGGCAGCGGCGGCGCCGTCGGAGATGGCGGTGGCGACCTGACGGTACGCCTTGGTGCGGCAGTCTCTGGCGGCGAAAATACCGGCGGCTGCGGTCGTGCAAGCCTCGCCTGCGGCGATATAGCCCTGCTCATTCAGTGCCGCAACGGCGGCAAAGGGCGCATTTTCCGGCTCCGTTCCGATGGCGAGGAACGCGCCGTCGACTTCAAGGTGGCTTTCTTCACCGGTTTCGGTCTGCAAAAGGCGCAGCGCTGTCAGCGCCTCCGCGCCTTCGTAGCCGGTCACAACTGTGCCGTAGCGGTACTCGACATTCTCCCGCGCGGCCAGCGTCTGCACGAGACGCTGCTCGCCGGTGAGGAAGGGAAGATTCTGCACCACGGTGACGAGCGCGCAGATTTCGGACAGCAGCACGGCCTCCTGCAGGGCCGTATTGCCGCCACCGATCAGGGCAACGTGCTGGCCGCGATAGAACGCGCCGTCGCAGACCGCGCAGAAGGACAGACCGTTACCAATAAATTCCTCCTCGCGCGGCAGATGCAGCCGCCGGTGCTTTGCGCCCGCTGCGATGATGACCGAACGCGCCTCATAGCTGCGGCTCTCGCCGCCGACCGTTTTGAGCGTGCCGTCGCGAATCTCCAGCACGGTGTCCATGTCGATCTCCGCGCCGAGAGCCATGGCCTGCTCCAGCATCCGCTGAGCAAGCTCGTTGCCGGAAATTTCCGCAAAGCCGGGGTAGTTTTCCAACTTGGGCGAGAAGGTGATCTGGCCGCCAAAGGTATCGCGCTCCAGCACCAGCACCGATTTTCCTGCGCGGCGCGCATAAATCGCCGCCGTCAGGCCGGCGGGGCCTGCGCCAATGATTACAATATCATAGCACATATCACAGGCTCCTTGCCTCGGCAAAGGCGCGGATGTTGGAGGGGTTCTCCACGCGCTCCGTCGAAGCGCCAATGTCGTAGACCTTGCGATCCTTGAATTCCTGCGCCTTGCCGTCGTTCCAGTTCTTCACGGGGCGGTAGTAGCCAGTGATGCGGCTGTAGACCTCAGTCGGCTTGCCGCAGATGGGGCAGGTATACTGCTCGCCGGACAGGTAGCCGTGCTCGGCGCAGACGGAATAGGTCGGGGAGAGGGTATTGCTATAACTACGATTATGACGGTTATGTCTTTGTGAACGAGCTGGGAGAGCGCATGCGCCCGAACTATTTGACGGAGTACTTTCCTAAGTACAT
>CAKSGG010000127.1 GCA_934454215.1 uncultured Clostridia bacterium | reverse complement strand
AGCCCGACATTACATCAAACGGCTCATTTGAGGCAAACATAAGATTTGTCTTTTCTTTCCAAGCTGACCAGTCAATAAATTCAAGGTCAATTTTTGCTCCTATTTTTTCTACCGTCATTTCGTTTAACGCTTCATTAACGCTCGCCAAATCACTTTGAGGGTCACCGGGCACATAATATTTCAGCGTCGGTATCTCTCCGTTGTCGGCTGTTTTGCCGTTACACCCTGCACAGCCGCCTATACACACAGCCGCAAGCAATAAGCTTAAAATTCTTTTTTTGTTCATTTTTTTCGTCTCCTTTTTATTTATTTTCATATAGCCGCAACGCTATATGTTATTTTACATTCTTTACCCGAGGTTTCTCGGCATAAGTCAATCATATATACCTTTTGCATTCCGTCACTCGAAAGTTTTTCATATTCGGCATCGGATATTTTCACTGTCAAGCCCTTGTCAAAGCTTATTTTGGCTATCGGCTTATTATCCTGCGTCAAGCAAACTATACCGTCTGTTACCGTCGGCTCATACTTTGTAACGATTCTGTCCGAAACGGTATTTTTATCATTTTTAAATTCAAAGTAATCGCATATGGTTAAGCCTTTATCACTTATTTGCGCATATCGGTTCAATGCGGTTAAACCTGTTTCTTTTTCATATGCTCCCGCAAATGAAATATGTATTTTATTGTCAACGCTCTCAAACACATCTGCCGCAAATTCTCTTCCGTGTCCCTGCGGCTTATTATTTACTATCGGCACCGAATGGCTTATCGACTGCGTATTGAAACTATTCCAATATGCCTTTGAATAACACGCCGCTCCGAAATCATCACATAACGCACAGCCGTTTTTTATGTACATAAACGAACCGATGTCGTCATGATTATGACCCTCCTCATTAAATCCGCCTTTTATAACAAGTCTTGAATTACCGCTGTTTAATATTGCCCATTGTACTTGTTTAAAAATAACGTCATCACGGCGCACATCATTATGCAAAAGCTTATCGTTAAACCATGCTATGTTTCTTACCGCACCGCAGGTTCTCGAACAGTGGTCAATCAAATTCTTATAACATTCAATATACGGAACGTGAATATTATACCGTTCATTCAGCTTACATAAAATTCCGAAAGTAAGCGCCGGACCCGAACCATCTCCGAAACGTATGGGATTATCATTTTCATATGCCGCAAACGACGGAAATTCTGCAAGTCTTTTTATTTTCCCCTCATCACGAACAATACTTTGACCAGTGCGTTCATTCAGCAGTTCATCAAACGCCGTATAATACTGCATTGCATAGTCCCAATATGAACTTCCCTCGGGGCATACTCCCTCGTCCGTGCATGACTGTATGAACATATTACAGCTATCCGCCGCTCTGTCGGTAATCTTTTTCAATCGCCCTTCATCTTCAACCAAATACAGCGCCGCCATACCCACACAGCCCCCGCATACCGCCGACCAGTTGCCAAGACATCTTTCCCATTCAATTTCTCCTGCCTCAAATACGTTGATTATTCTTTTGAACACCTCATCAATACATCTTTTTTTCACTTTTTCATGAATATAATCTCCGCAGAGCGATAAAATTTCGGCAATTGAATGTCCCGTTTCCGCCGCAAACAAATCAATCGTTTCGGGTAAAATGCTGTCGTTCGTTAAAATACCCTCAAGGTGTGCGGGCAGTGCCCATGTGTATTCATCGCATATTGCCCATAAAATATCTTCAAGCTCACGAATATCCTCATCTTCATGATACAGCCATACTCTTATTCCGAACGATGTAAGCCGTGTGCGCAAATCCCTGTAATATCTCTTTTGATATATACGTCTGTTTCCCGTTTCATCATATAAACGGAATTTTGAAAATTCCAGTACGGGAATCGGCTTTCCTCTGAAAGAATCACACTTCATATTCAGCTCGTCAAGAAATTTCGGCTTTAATGAGCTGTCTGTGCTGTTTATAAATTTATCACTTGTTAAACGGGTTTTATAAATATACATTTTTATCCTCCTATTGCTTTTCATACAGGCTTGATACTGTATTCCGTTTCATATTTTTTACCGCTGATTTCTTTGGAAAAATCAATCATATACACTTTTTGTATTCCGTCGCCCAGAAATTTTTCATATTCGGTATCGGATATTTTTACTGACGTATCATCAGGACATATAATTTCCGCAATCGGTTTATTATCCTCAAACAGCCGTACTTTATTGTCGATGATTTTCGGTGTGTATTTTGTAACAATTCTTTCTGTAATTATATTTTCATCAGCTTCAAACTCAAAGCAATCGCAAATTTTCAACCCGCTTTCCTCAATTTCCGCATAACGGTTCAGAGAAACAAGTCCCGTTTTACCGCCGTATGCTCCGCCAAATGAAACGTGAATACCTTTATCTCCGTGTTTTTCAAATATATCCGCCGCAAATTCCTTTCCGTGTCCCTGAAGCTCGTTATTCACTATCGGTACGGAGTGGCTTATTGACTGCGTGTTAAAGCTCGACCAATATGCTTTTGAATAATTTGCAGCTCCGAAATCATCACACAGCACACGTCCGTTTTTTATGTACATAAACGAACCGACATCGTCATGATTGTGCCCCTCTTCATTAAATCCGCCTTTTATAACAAGTCTTGAATCACCTCTGTTCAATACCGCCCACTGAGCGAAATTAAAAATAATATCGTCATGACGAGGATTGCTGTGCAGTGCCGAATTGTTAAACCATGCTATATTTCTTATTGCTCCGCAGGTTCGTCCTCTGTGGTCAATCAGCTCACCGCAGCACTGCATTACGGGAATCCTAACTCCAAATCTTTCATTCAGCTTGCACAGCGTACCGAATACCAGCGGTCTTTCGCCGACATCTCCGAACCTTACGGGAATGTTATTTTCAAATATTACAAGCGACGGAAATTCGGCAAGCTTTTTTATCTTCTCAATATCTCCTATTATACTTCTTCCCGTGCGCTCGTTCAGCAATTCTTCAAATGCTGTGTAATACTGCATTGCATAATCCCAGTATGAAACCCCCTCAAGGCAAGCGCCGTCGTCCGTGCAGGATTGTATGAACATATTGCAGCTATCTGCCGCTCTGTCGGTAATCTTTTTCAAGCGCTCTTCATCTTCAACCAAATACAGCGCCGCCATACCCACACAGCCCCCGCATACCGCCGACCAGTTGCCCAAGCATTTTTCCCATTCAATTTCTCCTGCCTCAAATATATTGATTATTCTTTTAAATACCTCATCAATACATCTTTTCTTTACTTTTTCATGAATATAATCTCCGCAGAGCGATAAAATTTCGGCAATTGACTGTCCCGTTTCCGCCGCAAACAAATCAATTGTGTACGGTGAAATACTGTCGTTCGTTAAAATACCCTCAAGGTGTGCGGGCAGTGACCATGTGTATTCATCGCATATTGCCCATAAAATATCTTCAAGCTCACGAATATCATCGGCTTCATGATACAGCCATACTCTTATTCCGAACGATGTAAGCCGTGTGCGCCGTTCTCCGTAATAGCTCCTTGCATATGTATCTCTGTCTCCCGTTTCGTCATACAGCCGAAATTCTGAAAATTTCAGTGCAGAAATAGACTTTTCTTTGAACGAAACACAGTACGTATTTAATTCTTCAAGATATTTCGGCTTTAATATACTGTCCGAACTATTCATGAATTTATCCTTTGTTAATTTGGTTTTATAAATATACATTTTCAGTCCTCCTACATAATTTTAGCCTTTAACACTTCCGACCGTCAGACCCTTTACAAAATATTTCTGAAAGAACGGAAATACAAACAGTGCAGGTCCGGCAACAAGCACCGCCATCGCCATTCTTGCGGTTTCGCCCGGAATATCAACCGAACCTTGGAGCTGTACGCCGCTTTCGGTGCTTGATTCTTTCATAAGCTGAATATTTCTCATTATTCTTTGCAGAAAATACTGTAAGCTGATTAAATCCTGATTTTTTATATAAAGCATGGATTCAAACCATGAGTTCCACTTACCCAAAAACGTTAAAAGCGCTATTGTTGCAAGTACGGGCTTTGAAAGAGGAATGGCTATTATAAAGAAGATTTTCCACTGTCCCGCTCCGTCAATCATTGCCGCCTCTATAATGCCGTCGGGAAGTCCTGCAAAGAATGTTCTTATCATAAATACATTCCACGCTCCCACCATGCTCGGCAGAATATATATCCATATTGTATCGTCAAGGTGAAGATACTTTGTCAGCAGAATATACGACGGTACAAGTCCTCCGTGAAAAAGCATTGTAAAGAAAAGTGCAAAATTAACCGCATTTCGTCCTTTCAAATCCTTTCTTGCCAGCGGATATGCAAGCATCGACATCATCAGAACCGATAAAAACGTACCCAAAACAGAAAATAAAATCGTAATTTTATACGCCTGTAAAATCTGAGCCGGATTTTTCAGTACATATCTGTAAGCCGTAAGAGAGAAGTGCGTCGGAATAAGCTTATAACCCTCCAAAAGCACATCCTTTTCCTCCGAAAATGACACTCCGACAAGTATCAAAAACGGTATAATTATCAAAATTGCAAGAATACTCATTATCAATGTCAGAATTATCTGACCCATTATACTCTTTTTTCTCATTTACTTTTTCTCCTTCCCGATTAAAACAATCCGTTTTCCGAATCAACCATTTTGCTGAGCTTGTTTGTTGCTATTACCAAGAAGAATCCAACCACCGACTGCAAGAATCCGATTGCTGTCGAAAGCGACATATTATTAGACTCTCTCATTGTTCTGTATAAGTATGTATCAACAACATCCGTTACGCTGTACAACAGCGGTGAATTCATAGTTACCTGATAAAACAGTCCGAAATCTCCTCTGAAAATACCGCCTATTTTTAATATAGAAAGAATTACAATCAGCGACATGATTTCGGGAATCATTATTTTTTTCGTCATTTGCCAGTTTGTCGCTCCGTCCACTCTTGCCGCCTCAAACAGCGTTTCATCTATTCCCATAAGTGCGGCGTAATATATAACGCTGTCCATACCTACGTTTTTCCATACCGTTACTATAGTCAGTATCAACGGCCACCAATGCGGCTCAGAATACCATTGCACCTCCGGCAGGCCGAGAGTTTTCAGAAAATTATTTAAAATTCCGTACTGCGGATTTAAAAATGCGTATACAAGATATGCAACCAATACCCAGCCCACAAAGTTAGGCGTTATATACATAGTCTGCAATACCTTTGTTGTTTTTCTGCTTTTTATGTTATACAGCAAAATAGCAAGTGTAAGCGCCGCAATTATTCCCACTGAAATGAACAGTAAATTTAAAAGCAGGGTGTTTCTCGTCACAACAAGAAAGTCATTTGATTTAAGAAAAAACTCAAAATTTTTAAGTCCTACCCACTTTGAGCCGAAAATGCCTTTATTGAATTTATAGTCCTTAAACGCTATAATCAATCCAAACATCGGAACATATGCAAAAAGTATCACCGCCGCAAGAGGCAGCGCCATCATGGAATACAGTTCCAGTGTATATTTACGTTTGCCGTTCATCTTTCTTTTTTGTTTTCCTTTTGCAAGCTGCAAATTGTCTTTCATGTTATTCCTCCATTTCTCCGCAAACAGATACGAAGTATTATTCTATAATAAAATTATAAACTATCCTATGTTAAAATAAAAGATACATATCGCACTAAAAAAGACACTATTTTTACTTTTAATAAAATTTGTCTTTACTGCAAATAATTTTTATGTTATTATTAATATGAATTAATAGAAACCGAGGAGGAATTACCGTGTACCGTCTTATAATGGTTGATGATGAAACAATGTCAACCGATATTATACAGGAAATTATAGATTTTGAAAAATACGGCTTTGAGCTTGCCGCAACATTTTCAAACGGCAAAAACGCATTGGAGTATGTTAAAAGCAATCATGTCGATGTCGTTATAACCGATATAAAAATGCCCGTGTTTACAGGAATTGATTTAGTTAAAGGTATAAGAGAATTTTCTTCCGACACGGAAATATTGTTTCTTACCGCATATCCCGACTTTGAATATGCCACATTCGGAATAGACAATAACATATACAAATATATTTTAAAGCCGATAACCATACAGTCGTTTACGGAAGCTTTAATTAATTTAAAAAAGCATCTGGACGGAAAGCAGTTTCAGACGGAAAAGAAAAATATTTTTAAAAACTTTATTAATGCCTCCTTGCAGAAATCCTTTCATGATTTCATATATAAAGAAAACTCCGTTACGCTTGATTCTTTATGCGCACAGCTAAGTCAAGACGGTTTTGATTATGATTTAAAAAATGATTATATGACAATTATAGATATAGACTTTATGGAATACGGTTCTTCCGTTCCCGAGTACAGAGATTCGGATTCGGAGCTTTATATAATAAAAAATCTTATGTGCCGTGAATCAATTCTTGCCTGTCCGTTAATATATTCAACAGGCTCAATACAAAGTCTGCTTATATGCAAGGCGGATAACGCCGAACAATTCACATCGCTGATTAATAATTTCAAGACGCAGCTTATTTATGACCTTGCAGAGGTTTTAAATCTACAGGCAACAATAACCACCGACAGCGTTTTTACACATATAAATCAGCTTGCGTCATACGTCCGCATATATGAAATCGCACGTCATGACGCAGAAAACATAACGGATATGATTGTAAATAACATTGACATTTCACATATACAGCAAGCGCTTGATTTAATAATAAAAAAACATTCCGATGAGCAAATGTATATGCGTATTTATACTCATGCAATATATCAGTTTGCCGCATCTTATATAGAACAAAGCGATTTTATACGTCTTGGAATTTATGACAGCTCCGTAAACATACCGATAGAATCCGATGAGTTTGACGTACCGAGCCAAATATCGCATATGATTCGTCTGCTACCCCAAACAATTACCGCTCTTTCACTGTATTTCACCCATTCAATATCAGCAAACGAAACGGCGGTAAATCAGGCAATTTCATATATAAACGAAAATTACAGCAAACCGCTTTCGCTTATATCCGTTGCAAACCATGTATACAGAAATCCCGCATATCTGAGCAGAAGCATAAAAGAAATAACAAACATGTCATTCACCGATTATCTTAACAGCGTTCGGATTGCAAATGCAAAAAATCTGCTCATATCGGCGAACGATTCGATTTATATGATATGTGAGAAAACGGGCTATAACAGTATCAGTCATTTCAGAAAAAAATTCAAGGAAATTACAGGCTATACGCCAAAGGAATACCGTCAGAAATTTTCCGCAAAATAAGCAAACGGCTTGACAGTATAAGGAAAGTATGATATAATTTTCGCAAATTATAATGAACGGAGCGGGAATATGAATACAATAACGGAAACAAACCAAATAAATGTATGCGGAGATTTTGACGTAATTATTGCGGGCGGAGGTATCGCAGGTATTTCCTCGGCATTGTCAGCGGCAAGACAGAATAAAAAAGTTTTGCTTATTGAAACCTCGTACATACTCGGCGGCTTGGCAACATCGGGACTTGTTACGATTTATCTGCCGCTATGCGACGGATTTGGGAAACAGGTATCATTTGGAATATGCGAAGAATTAATAAGGCTGTCGGTTAAGCATTGCTGTGAAGATAAGTACTGCAAGGCATGGCTTGAGGGCGGAAGCATTGACGAAAAGAAAGCTCAAAGATTTGAGGTTCAGTATAACCCTCATTTATTTGCCATGGAGGCGGAAAAGCTTCTTCTTGAAAACGGAGTGAAAATTCTTTACGGCACAAAAATTTGCGGTGTGAAAAAGAACGGAAACAGAATTGAATATATCATAATTGAAAATAAAAGCGGCAGACTGGCATATAAATGCGGTGCTGCGGTAGACTGTACAGGTGACGCCGACCTGTTTTTATACTCAGGCATGGAGTTTGACACCTTCAAGGCTAAAAATGTTCTCGCCAGCTGGTACTACTGCTTCTCTCAGGGAAAAACGGCGTTAAAAATGCTCGGCTACAGCGAAGACCCTAACAATTTATCAGAAAGCAAGCCGCTGATTGCACGGCGTTTCACAGGGCTTGACGGTGATGAAAACAGTGAAATGGTTCAGCTTGCACATGAGCAAATGCTAAAGGATATTCTAAAACACCGAAGAAATGACAGTACATATGTACCCGTAACAGTTTCGACCATTCCCCAACTCAGAATGACGAGAAAAATAATCGGAGATTATGTTCTTGATGAAAGCGAGGAGCATAAATATTTTAATTCCTCAGTAGGAATGATTTCAAACTGGAAAAAAAGCGGTCCTGTTTTTGAAATACCGTTTGAAACTCTTTATAATTCAAAATGCGTTAATTTATTTGCGGCGGGAAGGTGCATATCGGTAACGGATTTGATGTGGGATATATCAAGAGTTATTCCCGCTTGCGCCGTTACGGGAGAAGCCGCCGGAATTGCCGCTGCTGTAAGCTGTGACTGTGATAAAGTAAATATATCGGAGCTTCAGAAAAAGCTTAAAGAAAACAAAGTTGTTCTTCATGAGAATGAGCTGATATAAAAAAATCCGCAATGCGGATTTTTTTATATTCAAATAATAACAGGTGAAACGGTAAAATCAGTATTTCCATTTTTCACTTTACCGCATAATGAAAAAATGTTCTGAGCCTTTATATCCATATCAAAAACAGGGTCATTTCCTTTATAGTCTGCCGTTTTGGTTATAATTTTCAAATCAGACTTGTGCTTTATCTCCCTGATAATCTCCGCACCTTTTTTATTCATGCCCAAAACTCTTATATAATCCACCTTTCGGCTGCATAAATCGCTTGTCATACCCAAAAGTGCTGACATTAGTATGCGGTTTATTCTTGTCATTGTGTACCGTTTTGTTTTGACTGCCGCCGATATATCTTTTATTGTCGAATATTTCATTGCCGCTGATATTATTCTGTTTTCCAAGCCCTCGGACACTCCGTTGATTTCCGATAATTCCTTTTCCGATATTGTTCTCAGCCTTGCCGTAACGGCAGTATCAAGCGTTTCTGTTCTGTAAATATCAAAATCTGCGCACGGCATTAAATCAGTATATTTTTCACCCGATTTTATTCTCTCCCTTATTCCTGCCGCACTTGCATTTTTTTCAGTTACAATATCATGATAACCTGCGCCGTCTCTTTTCAGCGTTATGGGTTTTATTTTACTGTTTTTTCTCATCAGCGCCCGAATATATTCAACTGCCAGAATATTATTCGGTGTTGACAGTATTCCGTCAGGAATAAAGCCTCTTACGGCTGTTTCCCTCGCTTTCGGGAATAACATTCCGTCCGCCGTAAGCTTTTTTATTTTTTCCGACACCTCTTTCGGCTCGTTCTCCAAAATATCCGCCGCCGCTGTCAGTTCG